>JAYEOL010000001.1 GCA_034722995.1 Candidatus Cloacimonadota bacterium
TAAAACCAGATGGAGACAATAGTAATACAGGATTAAACTGGGATACTGCATATAGAAACATATATTATGCACTCATTATGATTAAATCAGATAGTCTTCATCCGAATACAATTAATGTAGCAGAAGGATTTTATTCTCCCTCAACAACAGGAGAGTTTTTTGCTCTCGGAGGAAAAGAATATATTTCTATAATTGGTGCTGGAAAAAATGAGACAATTCTTGATGCTGAGCAAACAAGTAAGTTATTTACTATAAAAGGAGTGAGTAATTTTTTCCTACAAGAATTACGTTTACAACATGGATATTCAAGTATAGGTGGGATAAGCATGAGTTCAAATTCAAGTCCACATTTTAAAGATATTTGTCTAATTGATAACAATGGTGACTTTGTTTCTCATGTAAACTGTTATCAAAACAATTCTATCTTTGAAAATGTAATCATAAAAACAAACTATGAACAGGTAAATGCTAAAGCAGTAGAATGTGGTAATCAAAGCAATCCTGTTTTTATTAATTGTACAATAGAAGGGAACAAGACTAATCCACAATATGGACATTTTGGTGCAAATGTAAATGGTAATCTTTGTTATCCCGTATTTATAAATTGTAATATAATTGATAATTATGGAGATATAGCCAGTGGGATAAGGCAAGGAGGTGGGCATATCTATCTCATCAATTGTACTATCTGTGATAATGACCACTGCTCACAAGGTACAATAAGTCTGGTGTTTGATGCACATATAACACTTATTAATACAATTCTCAGGAATGAGCCTGCAACAGAGATATGGTTTCATCCAAGTTATGATCCCAATTCAGCAACTTTAGAATACTGCAACATAGAGGGAGGGAGTTTGGCGGTAGCTATTAATAATAATGGTACATTAAACTGGGGAGAAGGCAATATAGATGAAGACCCAATGTTTGTTGGTGGGGATCCTTTCAGTTATGAGTTATTACCGGGTTCACCCTGCATAGATGCGGGCAATCCAGATACAACTGGATTAAACTTACCAGAATTGGACCTAGCTGGCAAGCCAAGAATATATAATGGCAGAATAGATATAGGAGCGTATGAATGGCAAGGGCAGGGAATAGATGAACCTGATACATCATTCATTAACAAATTATATTTATTTCAAAATACACCGAATCCATTTAAAGACAAGACTGAGATATTATTTATCACAGCAGATTATGAACGGGTAAAAGATTACACTTTATCAATCTATAATGTAAAAGGACAATTGGTTCGCAAATATTCAGGCAGAAATCATAATTTTTGGGTAAAAACAGATATAGTGTGGGATGGGACGGATGAGGATGGGAATAAAGTAAGTCCTGGTGTGTATTTTTATAAGTTAATTTATGGAGATAATTCTGTAACGAAGAAGATGATTTTGGTGCGATAAGAAGCTCCAAACAGCCTACGGCTCGTCGTAGGTTGTCAACAGCAAAGCGTTATGACCATTTATGACGGGGCTTCAGCCAATGACCATCAACTTCATCTCAGTCATCTCTTCCATAGCATATTTCACACCTTCTCTACCAAAGCCTGAATTTTTTATACCTCCGTATGGCATCTGGTCTACACGAAAAGTTGGAACATCATTTATAATAACACCCCCAACTTCTAAATTTTCAAAAGCATAAAATATATTTTTCATATTATTAGAAAACACACCGGCTTGTAAGCCATAAATCGTGTTATTTACCATTTCAACTGCATCTTTAAAATCTTTAAAACTATTGATAGCAACAACAGGCGCAAAAATTTCCTTTGCTTCTACTTTCATATCTGGAGTAGTATCAGTTAAGACTGTTGCAGAGAAGTTATTCCCTTTTCGCTCTCCCCCGCAGAGTATTTTTGCACCCGAGTCAACAGCTTCATTAACCCATTTTTTAGCACGAATAGCTTCCGTTTCTGTAATCATTGAATTCAAAAAGACATTTTCATCTAAGGGATGACCACTTTTAAGTTCTTTTATTTTTTCAATAAATTTGCTTACAAAACTGACATATATTTTTTCGTGTACATATATTCTTTGAGTATGGATACAAACCTGACCGGCATAGGCAAAACCTCCTATAATTGTTTTACTTATTGCATCTTCAATATCACAATCTTTATCCAGAATAAGTCCGGCATTGCCCCCTAATTCAAGACAGATTTTTTTCTTACTACAAATTTCTTTCAATCTCCAACCAACGGGTGGACTGCCGGTAAAGCTAATCATTTTAATTCTCGGGTCTTTTACAGCTTGTTCTATCTCTAAACCTGAACAAGGCAAAACAGATAGCATCCCGTCAGGAACATATTTGGTAACAATTTCAGCCAGAAGCAGTGCCGAGATAGGGGCTAAAGATGAAGGTTTTATAGTAATTGGATTTCCCACTGCCAGGGCTGGCGCTACTTTATGGGCAACCAGATTCAACGGAAAATTAAACGGTGTTATACCTAAAATAGGTCCAATTGGAAACCTTTTTACTAATGCTGATTTTCCCTCTCCTTTTTTAGTAGAATCAAGGCTAAAAAATTCTCCTTCAATTCTTTTACATTCTTCACTCGCAATGGTGAAAGTTTGAAAAGCCCTTTGTACCTCACCTCTTGCAAAGTTGATATTTTTCCCGCATTCTAAAGCTAAAATCTTTGATAATTCATCACTTCTTTCTTGAATATCTTTTGCAATATTATTAAGTGTTTGTGCCCTTTTATATGCTGGCATCATTCTCGTAATTTTAAAGACTTTTTCTGCTTTATCAATTGCAGTTTCAATATGATTCTGATTGGCTTTATTAACTAATCCAATAATACTATTATCAAATGGACATTCAATTTTAAACTTTTCTGAATCAGATATCGGGTTATTGCCTAAAAATAGTGGATATTCATTTCTCATAATTATTCCTTTTTCTATAATTTTATTGAAAAATTTTGGAATAAATTATTAAATTCTTAACAATCTTGTCAAACTATTTTATAAAAATACTTTATATAATTTCTTTACCAGAGAAACTTGACAAGAATTTTAGTCACTAAACTAATTTGCAATTATTCAGCATCTTTTTAAAAAGAAATAAGAAAATTTTTTTTGTCAACATTTGCCAAAGTTAGCAAATATATAATGGAGTAATGATGAAAACTTTTTTGCCAAAAGTAAAAGAGATTGAGCATAAATGGTATATCATTGATGCAAAAGATAAAGTTTTAGGACGTCTAAGTACAAAGATTGCAGAGTTACTAAGAGGTAAACATAAACCAATTTTCACACCTTTTTTTGATATGGGTGATTATGTTGTAGTAATTAATGCAGAAAAGGTGAAACTCACGGGACATAAAGCAGATAATAAAGTTTATAAAAGATATTCTGGTTATCCGAGTGGCCAAAATATTACTTCATATAAAAAAATGATGGAGAAGGATCCAAAAAGAGTAATTTATCACGCAGTTAATGGTATGTTACCTAAAAACAAATTAAGAAAACAAATGTTGAAAAGATTAAAGATTTATGTTGGAAAAGAGCATTTACATCAGGCTCAGAGTCCTGAGTTGATTTCAAATATATAAACTTATATGTATAATCAAATAGGAGAATAATTAATGCAATATTTTGATGCTGTAGGAAGAAGAAAATGTGCAATTGCTAGAGTAAGATTATCAAAAGGAACAGGAAAGCGAACAATCAATGGAAAATCTTCAAAGGAGTTTCTGCATAGAGAAACCCTTGAGATGATCGTGGAAGAACCTTTCAAACTTATTGATAAATCTAATAAATTTGACTTAAGGGCTAATGTTGGAGGTGGTGGATTGTCTGGCCAGGCAGGCGCTATCCGTCTTGGTATTAGCAGAGCTCTTATTGAATACGATCCTGAACTGCGTTCAATACTAAAGAAATCAGGTCTTCTTACACGAGATGCACGAGAAAAGGAACGAAGAAAATACGGATTAGCAAAAGCGAGAAAAGCTTATCAATATTCCAAGAGATAACCTAAATTATAAAGTAGATAAAAATTTAACTTTTACGCTACAAACGGTGTCAGGTTTCTACAAAGATTTAATCGTATTGAACAAAATAGAAATACGGATATAAGTAGCTATGATAAAGTTAATAAATAAAACCGTTGGAGGCTAAATGAATGTAGTGGAAATGAAGAGTTTGTTAGAAGCCGGAGTTCACTTTGGCCATCAAACTCGTAGATGGAACCCTAAGATGAGAAAGTATATCTTCATAAAAAGAAATGGGATTCATATTATTGATCTTAAACAAACCTTAGAAGGTATTAATCAAGCCTATTATTTTTTAAGAGAGTTAGCTGTATATGGCAAGAAAATACTATTTGTTGGCACTAAAAAGCAGGCTTCTGAAGGAATAGAAAACGCAGCAGAAAAGTGTGAGGAATTTTGTATAAGCCACAGGTGGTATGGTGGCACATTAACAAATTTAGAAACTATCCGAAAGAGTATAGAAAAATTGGAACATTTTGAGCAATTGAAAGACTCGGGAGAAATCAACAAATTTACTAAATTGGAAATTCTTAGAATGCAACGAAAATATGATAAAATTCTGAATGCGTTGGGCGGAATTCGTGAGATGGATAAATTGCCTGATGCTCTTATAATTGCCGACACTATTAACGAAAAAAATGCTGTTAAAGAAGCTCAAAAATTAAAAATTCCAATTGTTGCAATTGTTGATACTAACAGTGATCCTGAAGGAATTGATTATGTTATACCTGGAAATGATGATGCAATGAAATCTATAAACCTTATTAGTGATATAATGGCTAATGCTATACTTGAAGGGAAGAAAATAGCTGCTGAGGGTGGCGACATCTCTGAAATTAATGTAGAAACCATAGAAGAACCAGTAGAAGAAACTCCTAAGGAAAGGGAAATAGAAAAAAAAGAAATGCCTTCAGAGAAGGAACCTGAAAAAGCAATCGCAGAAGTGAAGAAAGTTTCAGAAGAAGCAGAAGCAGTTAAAATCGCTGGTAAAAGACCCGAAATTAAGGGTACAAAAAAATCACTTCCTGAGAAAAAAGAGCCAAAAAGTAAAAAAGCGAAAAAAGAGTTCGTCTGCCCATATTGTGGAAAAGCGTTATCCTCAAAAAGAGGACTAAAAATACATATCGGTTTGGTTCATCACAAGTGAGTCAAAATTCACAATACACGGAAATTATTAATACATCTAAAAATTTGAAAAAATGGAGTTTAAATGGAAATTAGCGCAAAAAAGGTAAAAGAATTGCGAGATAAAACTAATGTTGGATTTATGGATTGCAAAAAAGCTTTAACCGAAGCCAATGGTAATATTAAAGAGTCTGTAAAAATTTTACGGAAAAAAGGTATTGCAAAAGCGGCAGAAAAATCTTCCCGAGAAGCGAAAGAAGGTATTATATATTCCTATGTCCATCCGGGTTCAAAAATTGGAGTCCTAATAGAATTGAATTGTGAAACTGACTTTGTTGCCAGAACTGATAAATTCAAGGAATTAGCAAAAAAAATTGCTATGCATATTGCTGCAACAAATCCAATAGCAATTGCTAAAGAAGGTATTGACCAGAAAATGATTGACGAAGAAAAAGATATTTATAAAGCTCAAGCATTAAATTCGGGAAAACCTGAAAAAATTACAGATAAGATTATTGAAGGAAGATTAAAAAAATTTTATAAGGAAAATTGCCTTCTGAATCAACCTCTTGTCATGGATGAGAATAAAACTATTCAACAGTTTCTTACTGAATCTGTTGTAGAATTTGGAGAAAATATTTTTATTGGCAAATTCGCAAGATTTCAAATAGGCAAGTAACAATGAAAATTTATAAGAGAATACTACTCAAACTTAGTGGCGAGGTCTTACAAGGTCAAAAATCATTTGGTATAGATGATATTGCTCTTACAAAATTAGTTAAAGAATTAATTGAAATTCATAATGATGGAGTTCAAATATGTATAGTTACCGGTGGTGGAAATTTCTTTAGAGGTGCTTCCACCGTTGCCAACAAAATGAATAGAGTTCAGGCAGATAGTATTGGAATGCTCGCAACTATCCAAAACTCAATTGCACTTTATGAAAAGTTTAATGAACTCAATACAGAATCAGTAATATTTGCCTCTCAGAATATTGGTAATATCGGAACGATATTTAATTCTGCTAAAGCAAAATCAGCATTAAAAAACAAAGTTATTACAATCTTTGGCGGCGGTACTGGTAACCCTTTCTTTACAACAGATACAGCTGCTGTCCTCCGAGCTTTGGAAACTGATTCAGAAATTGTTATTAAAGGAACAAAAGTTAACGGTATTTATAATAAAGACCCAAGAAAGTATAAAGATGCGAAACTTTTTAAAACTATATCATTTGATAAATATATAAAACTAAATCTTAAGGTAATGGATTTAACTTCAATTACTTTAGCAAGAGAGTTTCAACTTCCTATAAAAGTATTTAATATTAAAAAATCAGGTAATATTAAAAAAGCTGTTTATGATGAGAATTTTGGAAGTATAGTCACTTAGTAGATTTAATAAGTAATATTATGAAACCACTCAAAAAAACCCCTGCCCGTTCTCCGTAGTTTCTACTACGACGGATGAAAAGGGGTTAATTCCGGGTTTTTACCTTTTACTTGAGTGAATAATATCACTTGCAAATTTAAATTTTATTGAAATGTAACATTCTTAAGTGAATATTTAGGAGTAAAAATGTTTGAGTTAGATTCTATTTACAAAGCTGTTAAAGAAAAGATGCAAAAAAGCATAGAATCTTTAAATCGCGACTTGTTAAAAATTCGAACAGGAAAAGCCAATATTAGTCTTTTAGAGAGCATAAAAGTTGATTATTATGGACAACCAACTCCATTAAATCACATTGGGACTTTATCTATTCCTGAAGCAAGAATGATTATTGTTCGTCCTTGGGAAAAGACACTGCTTCCATTAATTGAAAAAGCTATTTTAGCCTCAGATATAGGTATCACTCCTCAATCTGATGGAAATGTTATTAGATTAATTTTCCCGTCTCTCACTGAAGAAAGAAGAAAGGATTTAGTTAAGCTTGTAAAAAAACACGGAGAAGAAGCTAAAATCTCTATACGGAATTCAAGAAGACATTTCAATGAGGAAGTAAAAAAATTAGAAAAAGATAGTAATATTTCTGAAGATGTCCGCGAAGATGGATTGGATGAAATTCAAGATATTACAGATGAATTTGTAAAAAAAATAGACAGTATTATTCAAAACAAAGAAAATGAGATAATGGAGATTTAATAAGAAGCATGAGTTTTATTATTACTCAAGATTGTATCAAGTGTGGCTCTTGTGTTGATGTTTGTCCTGAAAATGCTATTATTGAAGATGAAACACAATACATAATAACTGATGATTGTATAGAATGTGGTTTGTGTATTAAAGAATGCCCATTAGGCGCAATAAAAGGCAAAAATTCTAATACCTAAAGGGCTTGAGTTACTATGGATAATATTAGACTATTGATATGTTAATTAAAGAATTATTAGTCCGACCATTCAAGGCTGGGAGAATAACTTATTTCCTATATCCCAAGGGATTCAGCCCTTTTTAGATCAGATTTATGGATTTTAAAAATAAAACGCTAATTAATAAAAGAACAAACGCGATTATAGGTCTGTTTATCTTTGCAGTAACTTTTATTATTTATTTCATAACAAAACCTATTTCGCTCTCTTTCTGGGATTGTGGTGAATATATTACTTGTAGTAGTATTTTCGGAGTGCCACATCCACCAGGAAATCCGTTCTACATTATCCTTGGAAAGTTTATTACATTGTTACCTTTAGGTTTATCAGATGCTCAAAGTGTTAGTTTACTTTCAATTATTTTCAGCTCTTTTGCTGTACTTTTTGCATATCTTTCAATTGTAAAATTGGTTTCAATATGGGAGAAGAAGTCAATATATTGTTATTTTGCAGGCGTTATTGGTGCACTTTTTATTGCCTTTTCTAAAGAATTCTGGGTAAATGCAATTGAAGCTGAGGTGTATGGAGGACTCTCATTCTTCATTACACTGATAATCTGGTTGACACTTATTTGGACAGAAAAATCAAAAGATTTTGACCATCAAAATATTTTGCTTCTGATTATATTCTTATTTTTTCTTGGATTTGGAGTTCATCAAACCACATTACAGATTGCACCAGCAATTTTATTGATTGCAGTATTACCATTAATAAAGTTTAATAAATCTTTTTTTACAAAACTTATTACTTATTCTATAATTGCATTTGTTTTATATTTAATTTTTAATCAAATTAAGCATGATGGTCAAAGCTTAGAAATAGGAAAATATATTTTTGTAGTTTTCATTATAGGTTTAATGATTTATTATTTACGAGATTATGTAGAGACACGTGTGTGGATTTTTGCTCTTTTTATGATAATAATTGGTATAAGTACACATTTAATACTTCCAATAAGAGCATCTGCACACCCATTTATAAATGAAGGTAATCCGTCTAACTGGCAAAGTTTTTTAGATTATATTTTTAGAAAGCAGTATGGTCCAACCAGCTTCTTCCAAAGGCGCGGTCCCGTTCTGTTTCAGTTAAATCACCATTTCTTACGATATTTCAGCTGGCAATTTTTTGATGCAGAAGTAATTAGCAAATTCCTAAATATCTCAAAACAATTCATTCATTATTTTTTTCAGTTTATTATCATTTTCTTAGGATTTACTGGACTTTATTACCAATATAAAAAAAGTAAACGCTCATTTCTCTATCTTGGCTCCCTTTTCTTTATGGCAAGTATTGCAATGATACTTGTAATGAATCTTTCAATTGACGAGGTAAGGAATAGACCTTATTTTTTTATTACTGCTTATATGTTGTGGTCTTTTTGGATGGGTATTGGAGCTATGGGTATTGTAAGATACTTTGCAAAGAGAATAAAAGCCCTTAGTATGATATTATTAGTTTTTCTTTTCCTTCTACCAGTAGTTAATATGGCTTCTCACTATCATAAAAATGATAGAAGCCAGGAATTGCTCTCTCTTGAATATGGCACAAATTTTTTGAATGGATTGGATAAAAATGCAATCATATTTACTAATGGTGACAATGATACATTTCCATTATGGTATGCCCAAGCGGTTTATGATCCTAATGCCAAAGAATACTATTTGGAAGATGACACCCTTACTTTTAAAGAAATTACAGGAATCTCAATTTCAGATAAAAAGGAAATGCCTACACGCACCAGAAGATTACTCAATCATGCCAGTATAGCAAAAAGGAACTTAAAAGGCATCAGAAAAGATATTAGCGTTGCAAACCTCAGTCTGCTTAATACTCCTTGGTATATAAAACAATTGAGAAATTATGAAGGCATAGAGATTAATCTTACAGATAGGCAAATCAAAAGTATTAGGCCTATGAAATTGTCAAATAATGCCGTTTTTAAAGTTGGAAAAATCTCAATCAATTTGAAGAAAGGCACAGAATTGTACATTAAAGACCAGATAGTACTTCAAATTATAAAAGACAATTTTGGTAAAAGACCAATATATTTTGCTGTAACAGTTGCCAGCCATGTTGGATTTGATGATTATTTGCAAAGTGAGGGAATGGCAGATAGACTTGTTGATACTAAAGGAAAATATCAGATTGACGCTGCACGGCTTAATCATAATATTGAAAATGTATTTGATTATTCTTCAATATTCAAGGATGAACTATATAAAGATAATAATATGAGACGGCTTGTTAATAATTATGGTGCTGATTTTATGAGAATGTCCACTGTTTTCTATCGTAAAAAAGATTATGATAATGCTATAAAGTATATGAAAAAAGCCTTAGATTTCATTCAGAATAAAGATAGATATATACCAAGTTTAGCAAATCTTTATTACGAAATTAGAGATTATGAAAACGCTTATAAAACCATATCACCCCTTATTGTAAAAAATCCGAACGATGGTCAAATTATTTATCTTGCATCAACATATTTAGACAAAGCAGGGCAAATTAAGGATGCACTTTCACTGCTTGAGAATTTTATTTCTAATAATCTACATGAAAAATATTTTGTAACTCATTATATCTCAATATGTAAAAACAATAAGAAATATCAACAAGGCTTAAATTTTGTTAATAAAATTCTTGAAAAAAATCCTGAAGATAAAACCCTGCTAAAATACAAATCTGAATTTGAAAATTTAATAAAAGGTATAGAAAATTAAGAAATAAATTAATTTGGTTATAGTTAAATAAGTTCACCTCCCCGATTAAGCCCGTTCCTGACGAGCTCAGGAATCGGGGATATAAGTTTACCAATTTAAATGATTCAAAAAATTCTTACAAAAGTTTTTGGCACTCATTTTGAACGAGAAATGAAAAAAATGAGGCCAACCGTGGATACTATAAACAAGGAATATGAGAAATTGCCATCCCTGTCCGATGATGAGTTAGCAGCAAAGACTGTTGAGTTTAAGAAGCGTATCCAAGATTATACTTCCAGTAAACAGAGGCATTTAGACGAGTTACAAACAGAGCACAACTCCACTTTTGATGATGATGAAAAAGATAAAATAAGCATTAAAGTTGATGAAGCAGAAAAGGCGTTAAATGAAGCTACGAAAGAAATATTAGATAACATTTTACCAGAAACGTATGCTGTAGTAAAAGAGACTTGTCGCCGTCTGATTGGCAAAAAATGGAAAGTTCGTGGTCATGAAATAGAATGGAATATGATTCCGTATGATGTTCAACTAATCGGTGCTATTGCCCTGCATAACGGAATGGTAGCTGAAATGAAAACAGGTGAAGGAAAAACACTTGTTGCAACAATGCCTCTTTATCTTAATGCACTTGTTGGTAAAGGTGCTCATCTTATAACTGTTAATGATTATCTTGCTCAAAGAGATGCAGAATGGATGGGAGAAATCTATAGATTCCTCGGATTATCTGTTGGCTGTATCTATGGCGATATAGATACGGAAGACCGAAAATCACAATATCAATGCGATATAACCTATGGAACAAACAATGAATTCGGATTTGATTACCTGCGTGATAATATGGCAGTTTCTCCAGATGGAATTGTGCAAAGAGGACATTACTACTGTATAGTTGACGAAGCAGATAGCGTTCTTATTGATGAAGCCAGGACCCCACTTATTATCTCCGGAGCCGTTGAACATTCAAAAAATTTCTATCGCGAGTTAAATCCACAAATAAGAAAATTAGTTAAAAAACAATTAGTATTAGTAAATGAAATTCTCTCTGATATTGATATCATGATAAGTAAAGGAACAAATGAAAGTAATTCGTTTGAATTTGGGGAAAAACTTCTAACTGTAAGAAGAGCTGCTCCAAAATCAAAAAGATTTTTAAAAATAATCAAAGATGGCAGATATAGAAAAATAATGAACGAAGTGGAAGGACAATATCTTCGCGAAAAGCAAATACATTTGATTGATGATAAACTTTATTATTCTATTGAAGAAAGCCAGCGAAGTGCTGAATTAAACGAAAATGGACAGGAAGAACTCTCCAAATATGATAGAACTCTCTTCATTATGCCTGACCTTGATGAGGAGATTGAAAAAGTTGATAAAGATGAGAAATTATCCTTCTCAGAAAAACAGGAAAAAAAACAGCACATTCAAGAAGAATTTTTAGAAAAAAATGAGAAATTACATAATATTAAACAAATGCTAATTGCCTATTCACTCTTTGAAAAAGATGTTGATTATATTATAAAGGATAATAGAGTAATTATTGTTGACCAATTCACTGGTAGATTAATGCCAGGACGCAGATTTAGTGAAGGTCTTCATCAAGCACTTGAAGCTAAAGAAATGGTTCAAATTCAAGAAGCCACTCAAACCCTGGCTACTATCACTCTGCAAAACTATTTTCGTATGTATACAAAACTTGCTGGAATGACAGGTACCGCTGTTACTGAATCAGCTGAGTTTGAAGAGATATATAAGCTTCCAGTAATAGAGATACCAACAAATGAACCTGTCCGTAGAATTGACTATGACGACCTTATTTTTAGAACCAAAAAGGAAAAATATAATGCAATTATTGATGAAATAGAACATTGGTATTCCAAGAGAATTCCTGTTTTAGTTGGCACTATTTCTGTAGAAGTATCTGAAGTTATCAGTAGATTACTAAAAAGAAAGGGCATCCCACATGAAGTTTTAAATGCAAAGTATCATCAGAAAGAAGCTGAGATAGTTGCTCATGCCGGTGAACCTGGAGCAATTACTATTGCAACAAATATGGCAGGAAGAGGAACAGATATTAAACTTGGGACTGGAGTTGTGCGATGCTCAAATTGTATTATAAAATGCCTGGAAAATTGCGAAAATGCAGGCATAAATGCACCAGATGGTCCTGAAAATTGTTTTAAAGAAGTCCCCTGCGGATTACATATTATTGGAACCGAAAGGCATGAAAGTAGAAGAATTGATAAACAATTAAGAGGAAGAAGTGCCAGACAGGGCGACCCAGGCTCCTCAAGATTTTATCTCTCCTTAGAAGATGATTTGATGCGAATATTCGGTTCAGACAGAATCGCTAATATTATGTCCAGATTAGGACTAAATGAAGGTGAAGCAATTAAACATCCCTGGATGACAAAAGCTGTTGGAAATGCACAAAAAAGGGTTGAAGGGCATAACTTTGAAATTAGAAAACAATTGATAAAATACGATGATGTAATGAATCAGCAAAGAGAAGTCATTTATTCATATAGACGGAAAGTCTTAAAGGGTCTAAATCTAAAAGACGAAATAATGGAAATGATGAGCGATTTTGTGGAAAATAAAGTATATGATTTCTTAGGTGAAGCTCAGTATGAAGAAGAATGGCCTGTTGAAGACCTGTGTAATTGGTTTAAAAGTGAACTTGCAGCTAAAATAAATATAAATGATATTCATAATAAGGATGATTTAATAGATCAGATTTTTTCTCAATTAAAAGATGCTTATGACAATAAAGAAAAAGGCTTTGAAGATGAGCAAAGGGTTCTTGAAAGATACTCCTTACTAAAGGTTGTTGACTCAGAATGGAAAGACCATCTTTATGAAATGGACAGATTAAAAGAAGGAATTGGACTTCGTGCTTATGCTCAGAAAGACCCTCTAATTGAATATAAGAAAGAAAGTTACGAACTTTTCCTTAACCTTATTGATACTATCAAAGAGAAAGTAATAAAGAGTGTGTTTACACTTTATCCTGCAACTTATTATCAAGTTAAACAAACGGCAAAAGATATTAAGTTGTCACATTTAGAAAGAAGAGTTTTTGGAGTTCCACAACAGGAAGCTTCAAATACTGAAAGAATTAAACAAAGCCAAAGTTCAAATATATCCAAACCTATCCATGTTCAAAAAGTAGGCAGGAATGACCCCTGTCCCTGTGGAAGCGGGAAGAAATACAAATACTGCTGCGGAAGGAAGAAGTGATGAAGGAAATATGGGAAATAAGGAAATAAGGAAGATAAATGCCAAAAAATCTAATGATAGTAGAATCTCCAACTAAATCTAAAACCATTAAACAATACTTAGGCAAAGATTTTGAAATCCTTGCTTCAATGGGTCATATACGCGATTTACCAAAAAAGGAATTTGGTATTAATATTGAAAATAATTTCAAACCATACTATGTCCTTAATCCTGATAAAAAGAAAATTGTTAATCAAATCATAAAAAGAGCAAAGGAATCCGAAAAGGTTTTTTTGGCTTCTGATAATGACAGGGAAGGAGAGGCAATTGCCTGGCATTTAAAAGAAATTCTAAAAAAATCTGTTCCTGAACAACCAATTTTTAGAGTTGTTTTTAATGAAATTACAAAGGAAGCAATTCAAGAATCCATGAAATCCCCAGCCCAAGTTGATGAAAATAAGGTCAATGCACAACAAACCAGAAGGATTTTAGACCGTATCGTTGGATATAAAGTAAGTCCTGTCTTATGGAAAGTGATTGCCAAAAACCTTTCTGCTGGCAGAGTTCAGACAGTTGCCTTAAGACTTCTTTGTGAGCGGGAAGAGGAAATTAAAAAATTTGTTCCGCAGGAGTATTGGACTATTGATGCAGATTTGAAAAAGGAGACTAAATTTAAAGCAATATTAAAAAAATATAAAAACAAAACCCCCAATTTAATTGGGGGTAAATTGAATAATGAAGCTGAAGCTGATGCAATATTTAAAAGGTTAGAAAAAGAAAAATTCATTGTAAAAGATATAAAGCAAGAAAGTAAGACTATATCACCATTTCCTCCATACATCACAAGCACTTTGCAACAAGAGGCCTCAACAATATTGGGATTTTCAACAAAAAAAACAATGAGGATTGCGCAACAACTTTATGAGGGTGTAAATATTCAAGGAAAGAATGTTGGACTTATTTCATATATGAGAACTGATTCTGTCAGAATTTCTGATAAAGCGAATGCTGAATTACGGAGACTGATTACAGAAAGGTTTCCAGAAAAATATTCAAATTCATTCAAAAGAATGTATAAAAACAAGAATAAAGCTCAAGACGCACATGAAGCTGTCCGTCCAACCTCATCCTTTAGAACACCGGAATCAATCAAAGATTACCTATCGCAAGACCAATATAAATTATACAGACTTATCTGGCAAAAATTTGTTGCTACTCAAATGGCATGTGCAAAGGTTAATATGGTTAAAGTTTTAATAAAAGCTGGTGATGGGCTATTTGAATCAAATGGCAGCACCATTGAATTTGATGGATTTATGAAATGCTATCCACATGTAACTATCAGGTATATCGCTAATAAAATGCCTTTACTTAATGTAATGGATGAAGTTGAGTTAATAAGACTTAATAAGAATCAAAATTTTACCAAACCACCAGCAAGATATACAGAAGCTTCTTTGGTAAGGAAATTGGAGTCAGAGGGAATCGGTAGGCCCAGCACTTACTCACCAATAATCTCAACATTGCTGGCACGACAATATGTAAACCTGATAAGGAAAAAATTTTATCCAACCGAATTAGGAATGGAAGTAGAAAAATTCCTTATAGATAAATTTTCTGAATTCTTTAATGTTTCATTCACAGCTGAAATGGAAAACCAATTGGATGAAATTGAGAACGGAATTACAAACTGGCAACAGACATTAGAAAATTACTACAAAGAATTCATTAAAGTTTTAAAAAGAATTGATATTAAAGCAGAAAGAAAAAATTTAGAAAAATTAAGTGATATAAAATGTGATAAATGTGGCGCACCAATGATAATCAAATGGGGAAGAAACGGTCAATTCCTCGCCTGTTCTAATTTCCCAAAATGCAAAAATACAAAAAACTTTAAACTAAATGAAAATGGCAAAGTTGAAATTATTGAAGATAAAAAAACCGATGAAATATGCCCTAAATGTGGAGGAAAACTTGTATTAAAAATCGGAATATTCGGAAAGTTTTATGCTTGTAGCAACTATCCAAAATGTAAATTTACCAAACCTTTTTCAACTGGCCTAAAATGTCCTTTATGTGATGGAGAATTATTAGAAAGAAAGAGCAAAAAGACCAGGAGAACCTTTTATGGATGTTCAAATTATCCAAAGTGCAAATTCATTACTAATTATAAACCCATTAAATTAAAATGTCCTGATTGCGGAGCAGAGACTATGTTTGAAAAATCAATAAACAAAAATGGAACCAAAACAATTATTTGCTTGAATTGTAAGAAAGAGCTGATTAAATGAAATTCGTAGAACCCTTTGTTTCTGGTTTAAAAAGTATCCTATCGCATAAATTGCGTTCAATTCTTACCCTTGCCGGAATTGTTATCGGGGTCGCTGCAGTAACTACTATGTTCTCTTCTGTTAATGCAATGAAACAACTTATTGAAGAAACAATAAGTTCACTTGGGTATGATAATGTTATAATTTTATACTCTGCTTTTCCAAACCCTGAAAAAAGTAAGTTAAAAAAATATGCCTCTAAACCCAGATTTAAAAATCTAACTTACAATGATTATGAGGTATTAAACAGTAAATTAAATAATGTTGAATATCTCTATCCAAGCATAAATGATGAAAAAGTTTGTATAATTAATAGTAAATCAAGCAAAATTAGATTGAATGGTGTAAATAATGCTTTTTTCAAAAACAAACATTACCTCATTGGAAATGGAAGATTGTTTAGTATCATTGAACAGAATGATGGCCAAAATGTATGTATAATCGGCTCATCGCTAAAAAAGAAATTCTATTCTAAAACTGATGGTCGTGGAAAATTCATTTCAATCGGCAATATTAGATTAAAAATTGTTGGTGTTCTTAAAGATGAAGGATTAGATGAACCCGGTAAGACTGTTAGAGGTAATATCTGGGAAAGAAAGCGTGACCATGAAAGCTGCTTCATTCCATCAAAATGTGCTGCAAAATATTTAAGACCAAATATGCAAATTGACAATATATGGATTAAAGCAATTGATTCTGAAAAAGTAGGAAGTGTTTTTAATCAAGCCAAACAACTGCTTCTTGCTACACATAATATGGCAGATGATATAGAAATTATGGATATTAGTGCGCGAATGCTGGAAATAAGAGAACAAATCAATACACAGATGAAAAATTGGAATATTATTTTATTATGTATCGCTGGAATATCGCTTTTCACGGGTGCAATAGGACTGTTCAGCATTTTACTTATCTCCATTAGAGAAAGGATGAAGGAGATAGGCATTAGAAAAAGTATCGGTGCAAAAAATAAAGATATATTCGCACATTTCCTCCTTGAATCTATAACATTAGCTTTTATGGGAGGAATATTTGGCTCTGGATTTGCTTTAATCTTAATCAAATTTATAACTTCTAAAATTGAAGTTTCTGTTTCCTTCCCAATAACGGGAATAATCATTGGATTGATATTTGCAGTTATTGTAGGATTTGTTTCTGGCTTTTATCCCGCATATAAAGCTTCCAAAATCGATCCAATAAAAGCAATTTTCTATACTGAATAATAAGACAAATTAAGAGGTAACATTGGTTACAATTTTAGCAACCGTTTTTCTTTTAGGTGTTCTTATATTTGTTCACGAGCTTGGACATTTTGTAATAGCCCGACTGTGTAAAGTAAAGGTTGAGAAATTCTCATTTGGATTTGGTCCTAAACTTATTGGAATAACATTTAAAGAAACAGAATATCGTATTTCATTAATCCCTTTAGGGGGATATGTGAAGATGTTAGGCGAAAATTTAGATGAGAAGCAAGAGTCCTCTCCAGAAAGTTTCAGAAACAAAAAATGGTGGCAAAAAATTTTAATAGCAATTGGAGGACCTTTTTCAAATTTCTTATTTGCAATTTTAATTTTAATTTTGACCTTTATGATTGGTATTAAAAACTATGATTTAGCACCAATCATAGGACGAATTTCTTATACTGACAACGAGGAAATAAGAAAATTTAAAGCAGGTGACCAAATACTAAAAATTGATGATAATGAAGTTAATGGTTGGCTTCCCATTATTAAAACTTGGAATAACAATAAAGAAATACATAATGTTGTTATTCAAAGAGATAATGAGACTTTAAGTCTAAGTGTAAAAAATTTTGATTATAAATACTGGCTGACTGATATCAAACCTTTTGTATCTGCAAAAATTGGTGAAGTATTATACGGATTTCCTGCATATCAATCTGGAATGGAGAAAAATGATATTGTTATTGTAATAAATGAGAAACCGATTTCTGACTGGTATGATATGCAAAAGATAATTAGCGAAAGTCCTGAAAAACCTTTGAAATTTACAGTCAAAAGAAATGACGAAGTAATAAACCTGCAAATCATACCTCAAATTGATACTGAATCGGAAGATAATCAAGGGGTTATAGGTGTGGTACAGAAGTTAGACTCGGTCTATATTGAAAAGTATAACATTGTAAATTCAGTTAAATATGGTTTTCTAACTGGTATATCTTTAGTATATAGATATTATAGTGGATTAATTAGATTATTTAAATCTCCTTCACATATAAGCAAGAATCTTGGTGGTCCTATAATGATTGCGGCTCTTTCAGGACAGCAAGCAAAAGAAGGTTTAAGTGCATTCCTCTCATTTATGGCTTTGATTAGCATTATACTTATGATTATGAATCTTTTGCCAATTCCAATTTTAGATGGCGGAATGATTATATTTGCAATCTGTGAAGGGATAGGAAGAAAACCCCTGAAAGCATCTGTGGAAGCAATGCTGCAGAGAATAGGTTTGGCAATTATCCTTACTATTATGATTTTTGCTTTTTATAACGATATATCGCGTTTTGTAAATAGACAGTTTTCTTTAATAAAAGGAAATCCGTCCTCAGTTTTAGAAAAGAATGAATAAATTCCAATTTAACCTGATAAAAGAAGACCTGAACTCTTCTGCAAGATGTGGAGAGATAATAACTGCACACGGGAAAATTTCTACACCTGTATTTATTCCAGTCGGAACTTTAGGAACTGTAAAGTCTATGTCTCCGGATGAATTAGAAGAAATTGGGTATGAAATAATTTTATCAAATACTTATCACCTTTATTTAAGACCAGGCGATGAATTAATAAAAAAAGCAGGCGGTATTCATAATTTCATTGGTTGGAATAAGCCAATATTAACCGATAGTGGCGGCTTTCAAGTTATGAGCCTTCAGCAATTTCGTAAAATTACTGATGACGGTATAGAATTTCAATCATATATTGATGGAAGTCATCATTTTTTCTCACCTGAAAGAGTTATTAAAATTGAACAAAATTTAGGTGCGGACATTATTATGGTTCTTGACGAATGTACACCATTTCCTTCCAGTTATGAATATGCAAAAAAATCTGCTGATTTAAGTCTAAAATGGGCGATTAGATGCAGGGAAGAATTCATAAAGAATAACGGAAGACAGGGATTATTCGGTATAGTTCAAGGAAGTGTTTTTGATGATATTAGAGAAGAAAGTGCAAAACAACTTTTGAAGATTGGTTTTGATGGATATGCTATTGGAGGATTGGCTGTTGGTGAAGATAAAGAAGATATGTTTCGGATTGTAAAACTGCTCAATAATATCCTGCCTGAAGATAAACCGCGTTATTTAATGGGTGTTGGTACACCAATAGATTTGCTGGAAAATATTGAAAAAGGTATTGATATGTTTGATTGTGTTATGCCAACAAGAAATGCGCGTAATGGGACTGTATTTACAAAAAACGGTAAGTTAATTGTCCGCGATTCTGAATTCAAAGAGGATTTCAATCCTATTGAAGATGATTGTAATTGTTATGCTTGCAAAAATTTTTCACGTGCTTATATTAGACATTTAATCAAAACAAAAGAAATTTTAGGCGTAAGATTGACAACTATTCACAACTTGGCATTTTATTTTAATTTAATGAAAAGTATTAGAAAAGCAATTATGAATGATAATTTTACTGAATTTAAAAGAAGATTTATAGAAAGATATAATGGAGAGAATAAAGTTAGAAGTAATGTTACACAAAATCGCTAATCAGAAGAAATGAAAGATCATAGAAGTACAGATAAACTCAAAAAAATGGATAGGGGAAAATGACAGATATTACATATTCTGTTTTTAATATTCCAATTCGTCTAACTGACGAAAGATGGACTCATATTGTAGAAAACCATGATGATATGGCAGGATATTACTTTGATGTTTTAGAAACCGTTGCTGAGCCCACATGGGTATTAGAGGGAGATGAAGATGAGCTTTGGGCTGTAAAAGTTGTCTCAAAAGAAAAAGTTTTGCTTGTAATGTATAAAGAATTAAAAGAGCGTAATGATGGATTTATCCCGATATTATCGGGACAGCTTTTTTTACAACAAAAATTCAAAAACTCTTAAAAAGGAGAATAATATGGCAACAACCTCCGCAGCAATAAAGAAGATATTCGCAGCTTTACCCCATATCAAAAAAGTGGGCACAAAACATCTGTGGTTTGATTTTGATGAAGAGGCTGATGTTCTATATATAAGTTTAGAACGACCTCAGAGGGCAACTGATACTGATATATTGGAAGACGGGATATTCTTGCGACTCAGAGATAAAAAAGTTGTCGGAATAACCGTAACAAATATCAGTAAGAAATTTAAAAATTAAGGGAAAAATGAAAAAAACAAAAATATTATGGATAGATGATGAAATAGAGATGCTTAAACCTCATATTTTATTTCTTGAAGAGAGAAATTATGAGGTAATTCCAGCGTCTAATGGTAATGATGGTATCAAATTAGTTGAAGAAAATAATTTTGATTTAGTGCTTCTTGATGAAATGATGCCTGGACTTGATGGGCTTGAAACTCTATCTGAAATCAAAAAACGGAATGGCTCTATTCCTGTTGTAATGGTTACAAAAAATGAAGAGGAAGGCTTGATGAATAAAGCCATTTCTCAACAAATTACCGATTATATCATAAAACCAATAAATCCAAACCAAATCTTGATGTCCATCAAAAAAATCCTGATGTCTGAAGAAATTAGACGCAATAGAATGGGTGAAGAATACGCTCAGTTTTCTGCCTGGCTAAATCAAAAACTATTCTCCGAGCCTGATTGGAAAGATTGGACTGAAATATTCAGACGAATTGTAGAATGGGATATAAAATTTGATGAATTGTATTACGAAGATATTGTTCAAATGCACGATTTTGAACGGAAAAATTGTGATGTTGAATTCTCAAACTTTATTGCAAATAATTTTAAAAACTGGTTTCAAAATGCGAATCACCCTACATTATCTTATGAAATAGTAAAAAAATATCTCTCTCCTTTATTTTCACAAAAAAAAGTAGTCTATTTTATAGTCTTGGACTGCCTGCGTCTTGACCAGTTTATGGTATTTAAACCGTATTTAGAACAACTCTTTAATATTAAAACAGATTTGTATATATCTATCCTTCCAACATCTACACCATATTCAAGAAATGCTATATTCAGCGGTATGATGCCTAAAGATATTGCAAGGGTTTTCCCACAATTCTGGGGAAGTAGCAGAGAGGATGAAAATAGTCTCAATCGCTACGAACATTTCTTTATTGACGAACAATTAAAAAGATTAGGAATATCACTACACAATGGAAGTAAATATACTAAAATTCTAAATCCAGAAGAGGGACAATATGTTGTTAAAAAAATCCCAAGTTATAGAAAAGAACGACTGGTTATTCTTGTTTATAATTTTTTGGATTTATTACTTCATCATCGATCTAGGGACGAAGTCTTGCAAGAAATGATTTCAAATGACCGAGCATTAAGGTCATTATCAAAAATATGGTTTCTTAATTCAAAATTTTATGAAGCATTACAGTTAATTGCTAAACAGGATGCTATTATAGTTTTAACTACAGACCATGGTTCTATTAAAGTTCAACATGCAACAAAAGTAATCAGTGATAAGGATGTCACAACAGGTTTGAGAGCAAAACATGGGAAAAACTTATCCTGTAATGAAAGACATGCAATTAAAGTCCGCAATCCTTCAGAATTTGGACTTCCAACAGAAAATATAGTGGAAAATTATATCTTTGCAAAGAGTGATTACTATTTTGTCTTTCCTACTGATTATCATGAATATAAGAAAAAATTTGATGGTACATATCAGCATGGTGGAACTTCTATGGAAGAGATGATATTACCTGTTTCAATTTTGACCCCGAAAGGGAAATAGAGGATATAAAGATATAGGGATATAGGGTATATGGAGAAATTGGAAAAGAAAGATAAAATAGAAAAAATAAGCCATTCATTAAAAGAAACTGAAAGGATAGCCAAAGAATTTTCTAATAATCTGAATCAGGGAGACGTTATAGCTTTATATGGACCTCTCGGCAGTGGCAAAACATTCTTTGTTAAATATATTGCTAAATCTTTGGGAGCAAAGAATTATATCACAAGCCCATCATTTACTATTTTAAATGAGTATAATGCCAAGCTGCCAATTTATCACTTTGACTTTTATCGCTTAAAAACAGAAAAGGAGATAGAAGAAATTGGATTTATAGATTTCCTGAATCAGAAAGGGATTTTCTTTATTGAGTGGCCGGAAAAAGCAGAACATTTGCTTCCTAAAGAATATATTAAAGTAATGTTTAAAATAATAGATAAAAACTCACGGAAGATTATAATATGGAGTTCTCATCTCCAGATGAGGAAGATGAAATAAGATGTCAAAGCTGATGAAAAGTGTTTCAGGTATAAGAGGAATTGTAGGAGAATCCCTTACTGTAAATAATGTGTTAAATTTTGCTCAACGATTTGGTGTTTATTGCAATAATAGTAAAGTCCTAATTGGTAGAGATTCACGTACAACAGGTAAAATGCTTTTTAATGCAATTTCAGCAGGTCTAATGTCAGTTGACTGCGATGTTGTTGATTTGGGAATTTGCCCAACACCAACTATTCTTTTAGCTGTTGAAAATTCAAATGCAAGCGGAGGTATTGCAATTACTGCCAGCCATAATCCTAAAGAATGGAATGCTCTGAAACTTATTAGCGGGAAAGGAACATTTTTAACCTCTCTGCAAGCTAAACAATTCTGGTCAATAAAGAATGATGAAATAATAAATCAGAATTGGCATAATATTGGTAAATTGAGTTCAGATAATTCAGCAATAGAAAATCATATAAATAGTATTATTCAGCTTAAATATATAGACTTAGACGCAATAAGAAAAAAAAATTTCAAAGTTGTAATTGATTCAACAAATGGTGCTGGTGGATTATTATCTCCAAAATTATTACGAAAATTAGGTTGTAATGTTATTGAGCTCTTCTCTGAGCCAACTGGTATTTTTTCAAGAATTGCAGAACCTTCAGCAGAAAATCTGAAAGAATTAGAAAGGCAAGTTATTTCTGAAAAAGCTGATATCGGCTTTGCCACTGACCCGGATGTGGATAGATTATCAATTGTTTCAGAAGAAGGCAAAGCCCTTGGAACAGAATTTTCTCTTCTATTAGCTGAAGATTATGTCCTTTCTCAAAATAAAGTAACGCAATTGTCCCAATTGCGAAATATCGCAACTAATCTATCTTCTTCTATGGCATCCGAAGATATTGCAAAAAAGTATGGTGTACAGGTCTTTCGCTCCAAAGTCGGAGAAATAAATGTTGCTGAAATGATGAAACAACATAATTGCGTAATCGGAGGTGAAGGAAATGGTGGCATAATCATTCCTGATTTGCATTTCACAAGAGATGCGCCTATGGGAATGGCTTTGATATTATCGTATATGGCAAAAACTAAAAAAAGAATTTCTGAATTGGCTAATTTAATTCCTGATTATTTTATGAATAAAACTAAGCTCCAACTTACTGATAATATAAATTTTGATGAAAGATTAATTCAAATTAAAAATAAATTTCCCAATTGCAAATTTGATTTTACTGATGGAATGAAAATTATTGCGAAAGATTATTGGATTCATATAAGAAAATCTGGAACTGAGCCAGTTGTTAGAATTATATCAGAGAGTGAATCTAGGGAGAAGTCTAAAAATCTGATTAATAGCATTAGAAAATTATTAAAGCCTGACCTATAATTAATCCCCAATTAAGCCCGTTCCTGCCCCCGATTGAATCGGGGGGCTCAGGAATTGAGGATATGGGCTTCTTGAACATAAAAAAATCCATTCAAAAGAAGCCCACAAATTCATTTGTGGGTATATGAATAACGAAAATGTAAGATTAACCGTTTCAACGGTTTCTATATGAAAGGACTTTAAAATGTCACATTCTTTAACAAGAATTTGGATACATGCGGTATGGAGTACAAAAGAGAGATTCCCATATATGAAAGAAAAACAACGAATAAAAATTATCCATCATTTAAATTCAAAATTTGAAGAATTAGATTGTAATGTAAGAATTATAAATGGAACTGAAAATCACTTACATACATTATTTCTATTAAATCAAAATAAGTCAATTAAGGAAATTTTAAAAAATGTAAAAGGTGAGACATCTCATTGGATAAATCAAAATGAATTTTATAATACAAAATTTGCATGGCAGATAGGATATGGTGCATTTTCAGTTAGTGAATCCGTTGTTTCTGAGGTTGAAAAATATATAAAAAATCAACAAGCGCATCATAGGAAAATGTCATTTCAAGAAGAATGGGAATTACTTTTAAAAAAACATAATATTGTTATCATGGGAAACCATTAAAATGGTTAATTAAGTATGTTTAGTGTATCTCTTTACCCATAATTAAAATTATGGGCTTTTCTTCTTCTATTCTCGGAAATACTTATTTTGTTTCATGAAGTAAAAACTTTGCGAATGTCCGCAAGCTGGCGAATTCGCAATAGTTAGTCACAAATTATGGGCTTCTACTCTCAGAAACATTTATTTTAGGAAACCCATAAATGTTTACTCCGTATATTGAGGGATTATTGGGGGACACTAAATATAGTGTAAATATGATATAAGGAAGAAATATGAAAATAACAGAAGAATTTATCCGGAAACTTCCAAAGACTGATTTGCATGTTCATTTAGACGGTTCATTGCGAATTGAAACGATTCTTGATTTAGCAGAAAAACAGAAGATAAAGTTACCATCTTCAAACCTTAAGGAACTTAAAGAGATTATCTTGGGTGAAAATGCTAAAAGTTTAGAAGAATATCTTGAAGGATTTAAATATACACTGTTAGTATTGCAAACAGAGGATGCACTTTTCCGTGCCGCCTATGAATTGGCTGAGGATTCTGCCAATGAAAATATTCGCTATACAGAAATTCGTTATTGCCCAATTCTTCATACAAAAAAAGGATTAAGCCTTACTGCGGTTTCCAATGCAGTTTTGGATGGGCTTGCTCAGGCAGAAAAGGATTTTAATATAAAAACTGGAGTTATCGTTACAGGAATGCGAAATATGAGTCCTGAAGTATCTCTAAAACTTGTTGGCTTGGCAATTGCATACAAAAGTAAAAATGTGGTTGGCTTTGACCTTGCTGGCGAGGAGATGAATTATCCTGCAAAAGAGCATAGAGAGGCTTTTGACCTCGCCTTAAAGAACAATCTAAATATTACTATTCACGCTGGCGAAGGCTATGGACCTGAAAGTATACATCAGGCTATTCATTATTGTGGGGCACATAGAATTGGGCATGGAACACGCCTGATAGAGGATGGAGATTTGCTAAATTATGTAAATGACCACCGTATTCCAATTGAAATTTGTCTTTCAAGTAATCTGCACACAAAAGCAGTTTCATCATTTGCTTCTCATCCTCTTCCTATGTTCTATGATTTGGGTTTGCGGGTAACTTTAAATACAGATAATAGGCTGATGTCAAACACCACAATGACTAAAGAATTTATGCTTACCGTAAAGCATTTTGGCTTTGATTATAAACATATAAAGAATCTAAATATAAATGGGTTTAAGAGTTCTTTTCTGCCATATCGGGAAAAATCAATTATGCTAAATAAAATACTTGGGGAAATGGCAGAAATTGAAAAACAAGAGATGAAGGCTGAGACAGTGGAGTATGAGGATAAGTTATAGTTAAATACAGAATTCAATATTCAAAATATGGGATGCAGAATGTGATGTATTAGAAACTCTTAAATACCCTTGCCAATGAGTAACCCGGTGCTTTAATCTCTAAATCAAGAAAATATCCAAAAGGAGTTTGCCTTACACTATAACCAGAATTTTTTAATCTCTCTTCTGCCTGATTGAATATTTTCTTAACAGATTCTGGCTCAGCCTTGCTTTCTGATAAATGTGCAAAGGAGTGTAAAACAATATTCTTTGTGCTATTCTTTTTAGCTAACCATTTAAGATTTTTTATCAGTTTAGTTGTTACTTTTCGGATAGATTCTTCAGAAGTTTCGTCTTCCACATCCTCAGCTTCAGCATGTATGAAGCCCACAATTGCATTTTCTATTCCAACTTTGTCTTTATTTGAAACGGATATATCTGATTGGTTAGAACCAATTTTATATCCAAAATATGTACAATAAATCATTAACAACTTCATTGTGGAAGTAAGTTGAAACAAAGTAGCGTGAAGTCTACTTCAGTCTATTTCTGTTCTTTCTTCTCCGCTTTCTTCTTTGGATAGAAAATCATCGTGAGAAGTGCTAAAACGGCTAGTACTAAGTTAAGTATAGCAGTAACATTAGCCTTAAGGCCAAAATTGCCGATGGCTAGAAGTACTACTCCAATGAAATAAAGCCACACAAAACCTATACTAAGATTCTTTGATTTGCCCGCAGTAATGACAAGCTGAACTATCCAAGCAATGGCAATTACGATAAGTCCAATGAACAGTAATGTATTCATTTTTATCCTCCTCTTGCATTTTTCCTCTCTTAGAGGTATTTAATGAATAATTCAATCAACAATTTTTAGTATATTGTCAAGTTTTTTATAAAAAATCATGTATACCCTCAAAAATTACGCAGATTTTATTGATAGGTAAGACACTAATAATTATTCTTTTTTAATTCTAACACTTTTTTCAAATCCTCTTCCGTATCAATGGGAAAACCTCTATAATCCGTTTCTATTACCTTAATCTTTATACCATTTTCAATCAAGCGAAGTTGCTCCAGCTTTTCTGCTCTTTCCAACTTGGATTGTGGCAAGGAAGCAAAGATTTGCAAAGCATCCTGTCTGAAAGCATAAACACCAATATGAACATAATGCTGGAATTTGATATTTGAATCAATTCTTTGATAGGGGATAGGCAACCGAGAAAAATATATTGCAAAGTCATTTTCATCAAAGATTACTTTTACTCTATTTGGGTTTTCTATTTCTTCATAACTAGAAATTGGATGAATGAGTGTCGCAACAGAGACATCGGGTTCGTAAAATGCGTGTATTAACTTATTCAGAGGTTCTTTGGTTATAAATAGTTCATCACCTTGAATATTTATGATAATGTCTGCATCTAATTTTTTAGCAATCTCTGCAACCCTTTCTGTTCCGCATTTGTGATAAGATGCTGTCAGTTTAACATTTCCTCCGAATGATTTTACTACATCAAATATTCGCGAATTATCTGTTGCTACAATTACATCAGAAAATATGCCAGTTTTTTCTACATTTTTATATATTGTTTGAATAAGTGTTTTATTATTAATTTTTCGTAAAGGTTTCCTTGGCAGCCGGGTTGAATTATATCTCGCAGGGATTATAGCAACTGTATTTTTCATCTGAAAATCACTTTCACATTATATGGAGTAGCTCCTAATTTAATTGGGAGGTCTCTCGGCTGAATTCGGCAAGAGATCTATTCTCCCCGCCTTCCATAGTATTACGGCGGACAGGCGAAGTTCTACGAAGGATGAACTTGCCGACTCCAAACCATCTTAAATTTTCATTCTCCTTTGCGTCACGATTCTTTTCGGGACATGAATGTTTCATCTGAAAATATACCACATGTTACACCCCTTGCTTCGCCGAAGCTATGCAAAGGCAAGCCGTCACCCGATAAATCGGGATCCACCCTTCTTAAGAGAGGATTTATTTGATTCCCCTCTAATAAGAGGGGTCTCCGATTCATCGGAGGGGGTGTGTTATTTTCATCTTCCTTTATGTCTACTGGTCAACATATATGTTTCATAATTTTTTAGTTGAATTCAAGGCGGTTATTGTTTTCTTAATTCTTTTAACTTTTTGGCTAATTTTAAAGCCATCTCTTGTGGAGTACCATGCAATATCTCAGTTTTCTTTTCCATTTTCGGAGTAAAGATTTTCTCTACTTGAGTAGGGGACCCATTTAAGCCAATATGTTTTTCATTTAGTTTTAAATCATTAAATCCCCAGATAGTAATTTCAGCCTTTTTAGATTTCATTTTACCGCGAAGTGAAGGAAGTCGTGGCTCATTTATTTCTTTTACAACTGAAATTGCAACAGGTAATTTAGATTCAATAACATCATATCCATCCTCCATCATTCTCTCGGCAATAATCTTACCATCTGATATGGACTCAATCTTTTTAACAAATGTGATTTGTGGGATTCCAAGATGAGTTGCCACACCTGGTCCTACTTGTGCTGTATCACCATCAATAGCCTGTTTGCCAAATAAAATTATATCATAATTGCTAATCTTTTTTATTGCAGTTGATAGAGTATAGCTGGTAGCAAATGTGTCAGCTCCAGCAAATTTTCTATCTGAAAGTAAAACCACTTCATCTGCACCTAAAGAAATAGCCTCTCGCAAAGCAGATTCAACCTGTGGAGGTCCCATACTGAGGATAGTTACCTTTCCACCAAACTCTTCACGTAATCTTAATCCTTCCTCAATAGCATACATATCAAATGGATTTATAATACTCTCAACGCCTTCACGAATTAGAGTATTTGTTTCAGGATTTATCTTTATTTCTATTGTATCAGGAACTTGCTTTATGCAAACAATTATGTTCATCTGAGCTCCGTAAATAGATTATGGGTCTATGGGTTTATGAGTTTATGGGTAGATGAGAATATGAGTAAATTGGTATATGTAAGAATGGGTTCATTTATTTTATTTTTCCTTCCTGCCTATCGGCAGACAGGTTATCTACTTCTTCAACCAGGCTAATCAATAATTCTTTGATTTCTAACTCTTTATGAGGCTTGACCATATTACCCATCCACTCATTTACTCTTTTCCGTCCGGGCGCCGAGACCGATACTCATTCACCCTTTATTATATCATTATTACCTAAAAGTAACCTACAGTTGTTTTTTATATTAGAAATGGTTACATTCTCGCCGATAAGGCTGTCCAGAATCTTTCCTTTAACATTTGAGATTAAGCACTTTTTCATAACAATACTATTTGCAATGTTTGTGTCAGTAATTTTACATTCGTCACCAATACATGTATTTGGATATAAAGTAGAGTTTGAGATAACACATCTCTGTCCGATGGCAACAGGGCCTGTTATTTTACAATTTTCAATCCTACTATCAGTTCCGATGTATACTGAATTTTCTAATTTAGATTCCTTATCTATATCACCTCTAATATACCAGCCTTTAAGTTTATTCATAAGATATTGATTAGCATCTAAAATATCCTCTGGTTTGCCTGTATCAAGCCATTTTCCTTCTAATATTTCACCTTTTATAATTAAGTTTTGGTCAATAAGTGCTTGAATTGCATCAGTGATTTCATACTCGCCACGCCAAGACGGCTTCAGACTATCAATAGCCGGGAAGACCTTTTCGTCAAAGATATACACTCCTGCGATTGCCAGATTAGATTGGGGATGTTTTGGCTTTTCCACAACTTTGACTAATTTATCACCTTCAAGAACTGCAATACCAAATCTTTCGGGTTCATCAACTTCTTTTAAAATGACAATGCTATCAGGTTTTTCTGTCTCATATCGTTTTACGAAATTGCTCAGGTCATCTTCAAAAATATTATCTCCCAAAAATACCATAAATGGCTCAGACCCAACAAATTCCTGTCCCATCTTAACTGCATGAGCTAAACCTTTTGGCTCTTCTTGAACAAAATATTCAATCTTAGCCCCTAATTGTAAACCGTCTCCAACAACCTTTCTGATGATTTCTTGTTTATAGCCAACGATTAAACCAATTTCTGTGATTCCTAAATTAACTAATTTTTTTATAATATGGAAAACGATTGGCTGATTTGCAATAGGTATTACATGTTTTGGTAAAGAATAGGTAATAGGTTGTAGCCGAGTACCTTTCCCGGCACATAAGATTAATGCTTTCATCTTTATTTACTCCTGAAATATCTTGAAAATTCTTATACAAATTCGGGAGGATATAACAGTAATGTCAATTTAATTGAATAAAAACAAAAGTGGAGATATAATAATAAAAAGTAGATGCCTGTTAAACCTGAGTTTACCCAACATGGTTTGACTACCCCGTGAAATAAGAATTGAGTATTTTTTATTACCCAAAAACTTTTAAACAAATAATTACTCAATTCTTAATTTTAAATTTTAATCAAATTGCAAATTATCTTTTCAGCTTCTAAATAGTAAAAT
>JAYEOL010000002.1 GCA_034722995.1 Candidatus Cloacimonadota bacterium
TAACAGTATATTTACTTATATTTTATCTTATTAGAACCATTTTCTTGACTTCAGAAATGATGTTATCAGATTTTAGACGATAGAAGTAAATGCCAGATGGTAATCTATTCCCGTTCATATCAGTTCCGTCCCATACAATTGAATATTGATTATTGAATATTGGATATTGTCTGATCTTTTGCCCTTTGATGTTATAAATTTCAATTTCGGTGTTTTTTTCGGTGCTCTCGATGGTAAATTCTATTGTCGTTGTAGGATTGAATGGATTGGGAAAGTTTTGAGAAAGTTTTGTTATATTTACCAATTCCGGATTATCATCAACAGCTACCCCTGGGGTCACTGTAACATCCCACAATGTGCTGTCTGCTAATTCGCTATCTGATACTAATGCCTTCACCACAAAATTACCAGTATCTGAAAAGGTATAAGTAAATTCATAGCTACTTTCACCTTGCTGTATATCATCAATATACCAGAAATAGAACAAAGAATCCTCGTCAGGATCTTCAGCTGTTATGCTAAATAATTGCTCAGTATTTTGTACAATTGAAAATGCTGTCTCTTCCGGGAAAAAATAAGTGATTACAGGTGCATGATTAGAAATAAACTCATCAGCTCCAATATCTGGATTTACTTCATCGCGAAGGTCGTAATCAAAATCTGTAATAATTCCTGTAATTGGTGTTCCTGCTCCGATGCAAAGGCTTGTTGAATTTAGATGTAAATCAGGAAAACTCAAATCAGGGTCACCTGTTATTGAATTCTCATCTCTTGGAGCATATCCAGGAGCGATTTGTAAATCCCCCAGTGTATTATAATAATTGCTGCCAATTCGTGCAACATAACGATTATCGGAAGGGTCATCAGAATTTACAGTCAGGAAATTATAATCGCTCTCTGCAAATGATGTCGCTGTCTTCAAGTAAATAGCACAATGATCATTATCACTTACATCACCTGTTCGTTCGTTAATTAAGATGTTATCTTTAAGAATGTTATCGCTCGCATCTTTATAGATTTTTATACAGTAAGAATCAACATACTCTCTAGTATTTACTCCACCAATATACATAGTATTATAGTAGATTTGGTTGTTCGTATTATCACCAGAAGACATATAAATACAATAAGGGGTATTAGCAGTAAGTCCAGGAACAAGATGTATAATATTATTATAGACCAGATTATCGTGAGAATTTGAAGTCATAAATATTCCATAAGGGTGTGCATTTGCACTATGTTTCAAATCGTGAATATAATTATGATGGATTTTTGTAGTTCCACTGCAGCTTGATGAACCAGCTCTTATTCCGTAAACAGAACTTCTTGCCTCTTCAAAAGTTTGACACACCTCATTTCCTTCAACATTACAATCAACAATATGTGCCCAAACATAAATGCCATATTTTTGAAAATCGTGAATAGTATTATTTATAATATTGAAGTTGCAAAGTTCCTTACCACTCTCTCCGTCCATAAATACACCATAAGTGGAGCCACCTATAACTTCGCAGTTTGAAAGTGTGAATGAATCCATACCAACAGAAGGAGATGGAACATCATAAGTTGAGCAATAAACAGGGGTTGACCAACCCGTATTGGTTGTAGTGCTAATGCTGTTAATGATCAGATTTTCCAATGTGATGTGGTCTGAACCGTTTGCAATCCATAAAACAAAAACATCATCTTCATTATTACGGAACCCATTTATTGTCATATTTCTACTATTTTCAATTGATTCATAAGGAGTTCCATTAAAGGTGATATAGTCTGAATTATGAATTTTAAATGCATAACTGAAATCTCCAGTTATTGTAATGTTAATTTCCACAGTTGCCCCAACATCTGGTCTGAAAACAACAGGATTCTCTGCTGTTGCAACAACATCAAGAATAGTTAAATTATCATTTTCATTATAAATTCCATCACGAATCAAGAAGGTTACACCACCTGCTCCAACTCCTTGAAAATTCAAATCATTGATTGCAGACTCAATAGTTGTATAATCAGGAGCAGTTCCACCAATATACTTAATGCCAGTAAGCTGTGCAAATGATAAGGAAGGTAATAATATCAAAAGGCACAACAAAGTCAATCCAATAAATTCATTTTTTCTTTTCATCTTTTTCTCCTATTATTTTCTTCAAGGAATTCTAAAGTTTTCAGGTAGTAGCTATTCATAGTTTTACTTATCTTTACATTCTTAATTTGCCTGCACCATTCACGATACAACTCGATTTCCTTCTTTAGTTCTATCAACTTTTCTGTGGAATCAGTGTCTAAATGGATATAACCATCGCTTCCTCCTGCCACCAAGAAATAACCTTCTTTTAAATGTTTTTTCAAGAATATGAGAACTGTTTCTTCTTCCCTTGGTTGGGGTGGAGTATCTCCAACTATAGCGACATCTATTATTTTTCCATTACCTTTGTCCGTGGGTTCCTCTATCCTGGAAAAGAGAAGATAGAATGTAGAATCTCTGTCTTTTTGTTTACTTTTCTCGGGAATTTTACCCTTCAACACCACTATGGGGTTGATACCTATACTGAATAATTCGTAACCTTTTATATCCACTACTGAGTCAATATTCGTAGTCTTACCAATAATTATAAGATCAGATTTAGCCTTCGTTTCCTCAATATACCGTGGCGGCGGAATTGCTATTGCATCGCGAAATGTCAGTAATATTACAATTGTTGTAATGCATATCAAAACTCCTTTTTCCGTTTGTTTTCTACGATTAAGTTTATGCATACCTAAAAGCCTAACATAATTTGATAATGCTTTGTACCATGTTACGGCATAAAATAAATCTACAAAATTACACTATCTAATTAAAACAAAATTTTATAAATAAAAAATAGTGTCAATAAAAAAATTTGTATGATCTAAAACTATTCAGTTAACTGAATAGTTTTAGATCAAAATCTTACCTTTTTTTGTAAGTTTTAGTGGTTACTTCAGCAAAATCGTCTTTTTAATTTTGCTGAAATCGTATATTTGGATTTTATAGAAATAAATTCCGCTTATTAAATTTGAAGCATCAAATTCAATTTTATGCTCACCAATGTTTAAATAGTTATCAACTAATGTTTTTACAATCTGTCCCTTTGAATTATAAATGGTAAGTTTCACATTCCCATTTTTCGGAAGATTGAATGAAATTGTTGTTTCTGTATTAAATGGATTAGGATAATTTTCAATATTGATTGCTGGAACTGGAATATCATTATCATCTATTGCCTCTTGTGTATAATCAACTTCAAGATAAGGATGCAGATTTGAATTTGTATATTCTTTTGAATAGAATTTACTCCATTTGTATCCTGATATTGCTCTGATTACAAATCCGTGATTTTCTATCTGACTATTAACCCACTCCTGAACAAGATTGGTAATATTTACTTCAAACCACATGCCATAATTTCCACCAGGACCACTAAAAGTGAAAGAAGCCCATATATAAGGGTTATATTGAATGTGTGTATGAGGGTCCCATGTTTCTTCATTCCATTCTTGTGTTATTGCGTAAAAGTATGTAGCTGTTGTGCCGCTCATTGGACAAGAGAAGAAACGATACAGATGTAGAGTTGCGTCTTCAATAGTTGCATTTTGTAATTCACTTAAATTAAATTGAATCATTATTCTTTCAAAATGACCTGCTCCTGAGAATTCTGCGACCCATAATTGATCAGATGTCGGTGGTGTGGTTGGATGCTCTACATCGGTATACATATCATCACAAGGTTCCATAAAGATTGTATCTGCATCTGCAAATACAGTAAGCCCTATAATTAAGACGGTTAATACTAAAGTTAAGTAATGTTTCATTTTTTCTCCTTTTCCCGATTTTTCGGGACAATTTTTTAGTTAATAATCGTGGTTAAAAACCACTCTGAAGTCTAACTATTAGTTTTTTTGCTTCCTTAAATTCATTATCAGGAACATCCACCGGCACCTCATAATCAATTCTAAGTTTGGTGTGTTCTTCATCCAATCCAAGGGTAATACCAGCTGTAAAATAACTGGAAACAAAATCATCACAGTAAATAGTATCATCAATAAAGGTAGCTGCGTTATTCCAATAATATCCATCAACATTTGAAGCCTTATTCCAAGACTGATACATAAAATAAGGTTGAATATAAGGAATTATATCCCAGTTTGTTTTGATGGTGTATGCCCCTTCAATATAAAATGCGTTCATTTCAAGATTCTCAGATGTTTTAATTGTATCAGGAAAAATGCTTGTAAATCCCTTTCCAGTATAATATTCTCCGCGGACAAAGATATTATGGAAATCAAATTCAGCACCGAATCCCATTCTATTACTTTTCTTATAAATAGGTTCAAAAGTAATTGGGTCAGTTTTCCCCAAGTCTTGCTTAATGTCATTATAGTATCCACCAATTGACACTCCGTCTAAAGGGGTTCGGAAAATTAGACCAATATTCCTATCATATTCTTTATCAAAAGATTTTCCGCTGAATCCGTTTAGAAAAGCAAGTTGTGTGGAAAAGCCCATTGATTCAGAAATATCATAGTCTGCTTCCACAACAGCCCCTGTAGCATGACATTGACCAATAAATGCAGCACCGGAGTGTGGTTTTTCTACTGTTAGAACTTCTGTGCAACATTGATAAATTTCAAATCCGCGCATAATGTGTCCCTTCATAAGACCAAGTCTTATCCATTCAAAAGGCTTGTAAAACACACCTGCTTCCTTTACTCCAAAACCTGTTTCCGCTCCTGAGAAAGGACAGGTTGACATACCAAATTCCATATTGTATTCAATATTCTTTCCGAATTTGCCAATTGCTTCTATCATTACACTACGAACAGTAAATTTGCTATCAGGGACTTTGTAGATAATATTTTCAAAAGTACCCTGCCAGGATGAATCTTGAACGACAACATCATCTCCGAAATATGCATTGGTTTGTAAAACAATATTTGTATGAATTTCCGGAAGCTCTAAATCGGTAGCATTTAAGATACCAATAGTTAGCAAAAATATTGTTAATGATATTAATGTTTTTACATTATTACTCATGACCTAACTCCTTTTTCGTTTAGCTTTTTATTACTCTTATGAGAATGCGACACATTCTCAATTGTGGAAATAATATGTCAAGATTTTTTCTCAAAAACAATATAAGATTTTTTTAATTATCAAAAATCAACTGGAATTTTGATACATTTAATTTAGCATAAGAAATTAATTAACAAAACACACATCACACCTAAAATTAGGCTAACAATCCCTATTTTCGGATTCTGTTTTATTTGTGCTGCTGGAATTAATTCCTCCACCGAAATGTAGGTCATAAAACCAGCCGCAAGTGCAAGAGATGCTCCTAATAAATGTAAAGTTGTCCCTTTTAAAAGATAGTAACCAAAAATAAAGCCAACTAATTCAAACAATATTGTGATGGTTACGATAATAAAGGATTTCATTCTATTTTTAGTTAATCCGTATAAAGGAACGATTGTAGCGATATTTTCTGGAACATCCTGTGCTGCGATTCCCAATGCTATCACAATCCCCAAAGAAGGTGTCAGAGCAAATCCAACACCGATTGCCAATCCTTCTGGGATATTATGCAAAGCCATACCAATAACAAGCATAGTCACACTTCTTTTTATAGACGGTTTTTCTTTTTTAAGTAACTCTGGATTTATATGTGGTAAGGTTCTATCAATAATGAGAAATATGATTATCCCAATAAAAAAAGAGCCAGCCATTAAATAAAAAGGTATAATTTTCAGACTTTCAGGTATCAATTGAAAGAAGGATATACCAAGCATCATCGAAGCAGCAAATGATAGAGAACCATATAAAAATTTCTTTTTAGGTTTCTTTATCAATCCAATTAGACAACCGAGAGTTTGACCAACAAAGATCAGAATTATTATTAACAACAGGTTTTCCATTTTCACCTATTCCTTAATTTATTTTTCAAACCTCTGAACATCAAAAGAGCTATAATAGCTTGTGTAATTGCAAGACCTTCAAATATTATCAATATTGTTATTTTCGCTATCTGGAATATATTGAGACCCAAATTATGAATCATAATTATAGGAGTAAGGAAAATAATAATCAAAGGTACTAAAACATCTAACCAATGTGCTAGAGACTTAACTGCTTCTTTATATTTTCTGAAAGATAAAATCCCGATGAATGTTGTTAAAACTGTTGCAATTAATCCAAGCATTACTCCTCTAAAATAAACAAAACCACAAATATACCAAATCATTTTAAATATAAAATACAATAAACCAAGCAGGATATAAATAAGATATATTTTCTCTTTTATGATTTTCATAATTCAATATGTGTTAATCCGTATCATCCATGTAATCAGTGTCCTATCTCTAAAAACTATATTTTGCCTTTATCCACACCTCATCGTGGTCATCATATTGACCGAACATTCCTTCATCTCCAACGAATAGATCTATACCGAAAATCAGATGCAATCCATCAGTAAGAGCATAGTCCATACTTGAACGGATAAAAAAATCTCTGTCATTTATTCCAAAATATGCCATTGTTGATAGTTCCAATGTTTGCCTGATGAATTTTTTGGAAATGTGAAGCGTTGCTAACATCGTATGCTCATCATCTTTGATTTTATCATCATAATCTAAAATGAAATCGTCAGCGAACTGTGCAGTAAGCATCCAATCATTTCCTGGTGTCCAATCAACTCCGAGCATCCAGTTTAATGAGTTCTTCTTAAACAGTTTTTCAGATAGTATATTTTCTGGCTCGAAATAATTATCTTTATAAAATGCAGATTCTTCTCGAAGAACAAAATCTCCTATAGGTTTTGAAAACTCAGCACCAACAAAAGTAATCCGATGATGTTCTGGATAGTAATGGATTGAATCACTGCCAATAGCGACAGTTCTATGCAAAGTAGGCACATCTTCCCAAGTAAAAAATGATGAAAAAGCAAAATCAATTCCGGAAAGATAGAAGGATAATTTTCCGCCAATTTCACTATTTTTTAAGGTCAAATCTGGTTCAATGGGTTCTTCAAAAACCACTTTTACACTTTCAGGAAATACGGATTTGAAAGCCCAAGGAGTTCCCAGAAGTGGTAAAATTGCAGGTTTGAAAACAGGTAGCCAGATAAGTTCAAGGTTCGTCTGTTCAAATAACAGATGAAATTTCAAAGCATCGATCGATAACCTGATGTCGTCAAAATTCCGTGCAAGAAATTCCGTATAATCTTTGGGAGAGATAATATCTGTAATTTCCAGACCATCTGCTTTGCCCCAGATTATCAATTGTCGCCCAACCCGTATATCCCATTTATCAGCAGTATAATCAATAAAAGTCTCTCTCAACTCAATGCAGGAATTTGATTTTATCACATTGTTGTTGATTGCATTCATCGAAGTAAACACAAAAGCCTCTTCACCAGTGATCCATAATTCCATACGAAGACGTGTTCTCGAGCTTAAAAAATCGTGTGAATTATTCAAGCAAACAGCATGATAAGTATCAACAAATCCCTGCGGTTCAATATCAATCGCAAAAAGAAGAAAAGGTATTAAAAGAAGTATAAAATTAAGTATTAGAAATGGAATCATTCTCAAACTTATGTTGTGAATTGAATTTGAAATTTGAAATTTGTAATTTGTAATTTTCATTTCTTTATCCGTCCTCTTTCCAGAGAGGAAACTCTGAACAGGTTATCTTTCAATCCGATGTCATAATGCATCTCTTTAATTTCAAGAATGGTTTTATGCTTTTCTTGAATATTATTCATTTCCATCTTAAACGCAGTCCAGAAGCCATTTTGTTTTCGGATATCTGTGATTTTGAGGACTTTCAGCAAATTCGTTTGTCTGTCGTAAAATTCAACTTTTACAGGAATAAGAGCATCCTGACGAATCCATGCGATTTTCTTTGAATACATATAATCTTTATCTTTTGGAATGGATTCAAGCACCCAGCATTTTATACTGTCTATTTTTTCTTCACAAAGTAATTTGTGATTATCCTCATCTACAGAGCGGTCTCCCATATCATCGTAAGTAAAATCAGTTCCCATAAAATAATCATTTTTTGAAGAGCCGCTAATTCTTCTCACCTTTTTCAATGCTGGCAGATAAAGCCATCTGTCATCTTCTTTTAATGTATCTTCGTATTCATACTGCAGGAATCCTGTTCCTTTTACATCTGCTGGGGATTGGAAGAATATGATAGATTTGCTCTCCTTTCCATAATCTTTTGAAATTGATAAGAGGGTTCGCTCACGAGTTTTTCCTCTTTTGTTGATAAGAGTCATTTGCATTACACTTTTTCTGTCATTTCCATCTGGACGATTGTGCAGCATAATGGCAATGTCTCGTCCTGTTAATTCTTTGGATTGCGACCATCCTAAAACTGCTGTTAAAAACAGTAAAATGATCACTTTTATAGTTTTTTTTAATAACATCTTAAAACTCCTTTTTTTATAGAACATTGATGATACAGCTAACGCGGATTTACCCCGTTAGATATTCATGCTGATTTGTAGTTATCTTATCAAGTAATTTCTCATATCCGAATGAAGTTCAATATCAAATATGCTAAATTTATCTAACAGGGTGAACACGGATTTTTTATTTGATTTTTTTACCCGCTTAATCTGTGTTCTATTAATTTTCTATTTTTCTTTGAGCCACATGAAAGAAACAACGTTCAGCATTACACCGGATAATAAAACAAATGTCAGCAGGACAATCTGGCGATGGTCAACCAGGCTTTCACCAATATGTCCCATCAGATGCCAGATATTCATAAGTGTAAATAGTAGAGTAAGAACGAAATTGGTAATCTTATACCATTTTGCTTCAATGAATATCGTTACTGCAATAATAATCATCGGAATCAGCCATAACATAAGCATCAGCCACAACATTGGAGCCATCGGGTTTGCAGCTATCAGTTCTTCTGACATAGCAACACTCTTTGCCCAGAAAAGGGGCATTAGCGCTAAATTTCCATGGAAGATCATTCCAAAAAGGAATATTATCCATAGTACGGTTACTTTTAATCTGTTAGTCATTTCTTCCTCCATTTTTTAGATTATTTAGTTAATTACTTCATTTTGAGTCCGAGTTTTAACATAAACTCTTTATACATCAAAATAGCTATAATAAGTTGTGCAATTGCAAGGCATTCAAATATCAGAAGTATCGTAAATTTCTCCAAAGGAAATTGGATTACTGGGATTCCCATGCGAATAGTCATATGAAGAGGAGAGTAAAGAACAATAAGTAATGGTCCTATAATAGCTAACCAATGTACCACAGGCTTGCCCATTTTTCTATACTCTTTGAAAGAACCGATTCCAATCAAGATTGTTAACACTGTGGCAACTAACCCAAGCATCAACCCGCGAAGACAAACCCAGCCACAAATATAGTAAATCACTTTGGATATAAAATATAATGAGCCGAGTAGGATATAAATAAAATATACCCTCTTTTCAATCAGCTTCATAGTTGTTCCTCCTTATTTAGATTATTCTCTTTCCCAAACGGCTTCACCAACATAATCAAAACCGGTGTTACAAAGAAGTCGGCAAACAGTGCAGCAAGAATTGCTACGATTGTATATCCTCCGAGACAAAAATACATCTTATCCAATGAGGTTACATAAGCAACAAATCCAAGCACAAGGATAAGTGAAGTCATAAAAAGTGCCTTACCTACTGTTCTAAATGTTTCCCGAATTGCCTTCTCATAACTTCCTGTGCGCCAGAATTCCAGTTTACAATTGGTTATGAAATGAATCGTATCGTCCACCGCAAGCCCAAGAATCATAGGACCTATAATCATTGTCATCATATCAAGTGGTGTTCCAAAGTAACCCATAAGCCCGCCCGCGAATATTGCCGGAGCAATATTCGGTATCATACCTATCAATCCTGTTTTTATACTGCCAAACACAATCATCATCAGTATTGTTATTACGATTAGCGCGATTAGGAGCGAACGAATTTGTCCTTTTGTGATATACATAGACATTGTAGAAAATTGAACAGCAACACCTACGATACCCAATTTTGCATTAGGGAAAAGCTGGGTTACTCTTCTTTCAAGGTAATCCCACTGCTTTTCAAATTCCTTTGCCAAAAAATCCCCTACCTCTGCGCTTATACGAAGTGTGGTATAATCATAATCCACCCAATTCTCTGCTTCTGTTCCACCTGACATCTCATAGAGCAGAAGCAATTGGGATACAAGCTCTTTATCGTTGGGAATAGAGTGGTATTCGGGATTGTCGCTGTGCATCACCTGATTTAAATCCTTTACAATATCAGATAGGGAGTAAGCTCTTTTCACAGCAGGGAATTTGCTTATTTCATTTACCAGTATATCAAGATTTTTCAGAACTTCCGGGTCTTTTACTCTATCATTTTTTTTGAATGCTATTGTAACATCGTAAGACCACATTGAGCCAACTTTCGTATTATTGATATACCAGAGTTTTGCTCTGAAAGGAACTTCTAACCCCATTTTTTCCATCCGCATATCCACCTCTACTTTTGTAAGTCCAAAGATAAGTGCAATCACAATAATTCCAAAAATAGTCAGAATTTGTGCAGGATGAGAAAGCACCCAATCGCTGAATTTTACAAGAATATGTTCTGCCCAACCACCGCCTTTTTTTTCATATTCAGGATGAGGCTTTTTATCTTCTCCAAACGAAAGAATGGCAGGAGTAAAAAGCATCACTATTATATATGCAGCGATTACACTAACTCCAGCGGACAATCCCATCCAGCGAACAGTTTTGATATCTACAAAAAAGAAAGAGAAAAGAGCGGCTATCGTGGTCGCAGCAGTAAAGAAGATAGGCCAACCAGTATGCTCCACTGCATAAAATATCGCTTCTTTCCTTCTTCCTGTTGTAAGAAACCTCTGCTTGAAAAAATTAAAGATATGAACAGAGTAGCCAATAGAAACAGCCAGGGCGAGTAGAACAGGAACAATCATAACAGTATTATCCAGTTTAATGCCCAGCCATCCCATACCACCAAAAGTCCATAGAATAGAACTAACAGCAGTTATTATTGGGACAGATACACCTCTGAATGAACGCAGAAGTAGGATAAGGGCAATAATCGTAATTAAAATAGAAATCCCAAAAACTCTGCCCGCCTCTTTGTTGTAATAGCATCTTTTCTCGTGATTCAGCACAGGCATTCCCGTGGCTTTGAGATTGAAATCCTTATACTTGTCCTGCCCGACGATCTCTACTGCCATTCTGCCAACCACAAGTTGTGGATATTCTTCCATACTTGTCGCATCAGTTTCAGGATAACTTCTAAGCCGCAGAAGTATCCACGCTTGTTTGCAATCATCAGAAAATAATCTGTTAACAAGAAACTCTTTTGAGAATGCGAGTTTCTTAATTTCAGCAATAGCTTCAGGATTGGTTGGAATTTCGTCAGGGACAATATTACCAACAATAAGCCCTTGTTCAGTCCCTCTTGTAAAATCAAGGTCTGTGATGGACATCAGCTTATCCGTATAAGGTAGTTTGGATTTCAACTCCTGTCCAAGTTCCCGCATCATTCTCAGAATCTTCGGCGAAAAAACATTATCCGCTTCCACGAGAACTGCTACATAGTCATTATTCCCGAAGATATCTTCAAACTCGTGTTTGGCGACCATCAAAGGGTCATCCTGGAGAAACCAGCTTTCATTTGAGACATCAATCTGAATTCGCTTTATGCCGATTATTGCTATAAGATTAAGGAATATCAACCCGACGATAATCAGCCAGCGGAGCCGCACGATGGTTTTGGCTGCTTTGCCAAACTTTTTGTTTATTCTTTCAAGTTTTTTAGTCATTTTTATCCTCCGTAGTTTCAATTTTTAGAATTATGAGAATGAGACACATTCTCAACCATAAAATAAACAAGTCAAGTTTTTATTATTTTTTTAATTAAATTATTTTAATTGAATACGGTCCTGGAATTAGTCGCCAAACCCAGATATATTCCAAAACTGACCAAGCTGTCAAAAGCCCAAAATATGACCAGAACATTATTAAGTTAATACTTTTACTTATTCTTACCTTATAAACTGAAAATCCTGTCAAAAATGCAAATATACCACACATTATATAAGTAGAAAGATGAGTTCGGGATAGAACCTCTAATTGAAAAATCATAATAAAATGCAATGTCCAGATAAGTAAAAAACTTGAGAGTGAAAATTGAAAAGAAATTGGTAAATATTTTCTTATAATTAAAAAAAGAAATATTACAAAAAGCAAAATTGGTAAAAAATTCCAATGTGCAATTTCCACAGTTGCACCTTTGATAAACAAATCTCCGTTTTCAAGGAATTCTCCAAAAAATGCCCAGAGAGAAATGCCACTGAATATTGCTAATAGATTGCTTTTGAAGATATTATCTTTAATTTTTTCAGATTTAAGAAATAGGAATATGCCGATAAAAAGCAATCCAAAACCAGCAAAAAGATAAGGAATTTCCCCAGCACGATTTGTAATTACCAACAGCAGATAAGTTATGCAGAAAAACATAAAAGCAAATAAAACTGTTTTAAATCCTGTTTTTTTCATTTCTTATTCTTTTTATTAAATTTTTAATCAACTAACATCTCTTTAATAACTGATTTTAATTTAATAATAGTTTTTGGAGTTATTTCCCCAAGCCTTTTAATCAATCTCTGTTTATCAATGGTTCTAATTTGGTCCAATACAATCCATCCTTTCTTTTTCTGAAAAGTAATATGTATACGAGTTGGATAAGAACGGGATTTGGTTGTCATTGGTGCAATAATAACGGTAGAGATGTATTTGTTCATTTCATCGGGTGAGAGAACGATGCAGGGACGCGATTTTTTTATTTCATGACCAACTGTAGGATCCAGGCAAACGAGAAAAACATCATATTGTTTGACTACCATTCCCATTCTCCAATCTCTAAATCAATATTATCTTCTATTATTAACTTATCGTTAGAACTGTCGTGCATCATTTTGAAGGCCTTTTCCCAATCCTCCCTTGGTTTATACTTGATAGACATAATAATGATTTTCCCATCTTTAATCTCTAAATCAACATCCTTTTCAATGTGGCATTGTTCTATAATTGCCTTTGGGATTCTAATCCCTTTTGAATTACCTATTGGTATAATTGTAGTTTTCATTTTTCACCTCTGGTGTTATTACATTGTAATTACTTATTAATTGTCAAGGAATAATAGTTATTACTAATTACAAAATAAGATTTAATATTCCACCAACTATCAAAGTAGCGACAATCATAATCAGTGCTGATTTTATCATATCCTTAATGCCAAGCTCTTTGACTAAAATCGCAAAAGTCGCAACGCAAGGAAAATACATTGTCAGAACCACAGATGCAATTACCATTTGATGCATCGTTAATCCTAATGGAACAAGCATTCCAACTGCCACATCTTTTCTTAGGAAACCAACTACTAATGCACCAATTGCTTCTTTGGGCAGACCAAGAATGCCTGTTACAACTGGTGCAGCAAGTTTGCCAATGAACTCAATTATATGAAGAGCATAAAGAATGTTTACAATCAAAACTCCCAGGAGCACAAAAGGAACAGCACCTTTTATAAACCACAGGACTCTCATCCAGAGCTTTTTTAGAAGTGCAGGAAAATATGGAAACCGATATGGCGGTATCTCCACAAATATTTCTGGACTCTCTCCTTTCAAAAGCAAATTAAGTAAAAGACCAAGAACAATCCATACAATAAAGAGCGTTCCAAAAACGAGTGCCAAGCCATGTGCACCATATTTGCCCACAAGCCCAAATACCATTGCAATTTGTGCCATACAGGGAATTGCTATTGCCATAAGTGTTGCAGCAATAAAACGCTCTCTCTTTGTCTCTAACACTCGAGTAGCTAATGCACCAGGAACATTACAACCTATTCCGAGCAGCATTGGTATTATTGCTAAACCATGAATACCGAGCTTATGCATAAAATTATCAAGTAGAACTCCAAGGCGAGGAAGATAACCAGAATCTTCCAGAAAACTCAAGATAAGATAAAAAGCAACAATATATGGCAAAACCATTGCAATGGGGACAAATAGACCAGTTGTTAAAAGCCCCATTGATTCCACGAAATCTATTCCACCCTCAATTAGTTTACCAATTAAGACATCGTGAATAAATCCAGAAGAGCCTAATAATGCTGACAATTTCATCATTAAAGGTGCCCATAAATTTTCAAATAAGGGTTCAAAGATGTACCCAATTAGTGATTCCCCAATAAATCTTACAATCTTAAAGGCAAGAAACAGAACGATAATGGCAAAAGGAATCCCTGTCAATGGATGTATTGAAGCATCTCCAATTCGTTCTAAAATTGTGTGATGACGATGTGTTAATTTTTGGACTTCATCTACAATTTTACCAATTTTAGTCCATCTTTCTTCGTCCTTATACTTAAATTGACTGAGTTTTGCCTCGTTTAATCGTGAGACAAGCTCTTTAATGCCTTCACCAGTTATTCCGCAAGTTGGAACAACAGGTACCTCTAAAATTTGTTCTAATTTCTCCTTGTCAATATGAACCCCTGTATGTTTTGTTTCATCCCAGAAATTCAGGCAGATGACAAGAGGTATCCTTTTTTTGATGAGATGAAGAGTAAGACTTAGGTTTCTTTCAAGATTAGTAGCGTCCACAATATTTATTACAATTGTATTGTTGTCATCATTTTCTTTGAGAGCATCATTAAGCATCTTAACCGCGACTTCTTCTGCCCTTGAAGTTGGTTCAAGGGTATAGGTGCCAGGCACATCAATAACTTCAAATTTCTTTTCTTCAATCCGCATATATCCTTTTGTAAATTCAACCGTAGTTCCTGGATAGTTGGAAGCAATTACATGAACGCCTGTAAGACGAGAGAAAATCACGCTTTTCCCAACATTTGGATTACCCATTAAAAGTATCTTTCTCATGTTTATTCCTTTTTTATTCTTACCAAGAATTTATCGGTCTCGGCGTCCAGACGGACACGAACCTTCATTTTTGTTTTTTCTAACACTAACGAATACAAACTCTCGCGAGTATTGTTAATTTCGGAATTATAATACAAAAAATAGTGTCCGTTCGTGTTAGTTTGTGCCTGTTCGTGGCTAATCCTTTTCAACTATAATTTTTCGTGCCATACCAAAGCCTAAAGCAACTTGAGTATTTCCAACTTGAACAGTTACTGGACCTCGCATAAATTGTGAGGAAATTTTCTTGATATTTACTCCTACTCGAATACCAAGTGCTTCCACCCTTCTACTGAAACCAAATCCACCATTAATTGCTACCACAGTTCCCAGTTCACCTGATTTCATCTGCGTTAAGTTGATATCTTCCATTCTTCACCCTCCTTTTGATTTTCTTGTCTGTACAGGCTGCTTCTGGGTCTGTTCTTTATTCTGACAATCAGAACAAATGCCATAAATCTTCAGGCAATGGCCAGTCATCTTAAAATTATTCTCTAAAGAGACTTTTCTCTGCAACTCCTCTATACCCTCTGAGTGAAATTCAATCATCTTTCCACATTTCTGACAAATAAGGTGGTCATGATGCTGATGACCAAAAATATGCTCGTAAAGATGCTTTCCATTTTGCATTTGAATTTTGCTCACCATACCACTTTCTTCTAAAAGTTCCAAAGTCCGATATACTGTCGCACGCGAAACACTTTTGCCTTTCTCGTTAAGTTGGATAAACAGATCATCCGCTGTGAAATGAAAATGATTATCAAAAACCTGCTCAGTTATAATCTCTCTCTCTGTTGACCATAAGAGGTTTTGTTTTTGAATAAATTTTTGAAACTCTCTTACTTCATTTTTCATAATTTTTAATCTCCATAAAATTGAGACCGAATCTCAATCTAAATAAATTGAATGTCAAGAACTTTTTAAAATCTTAAAAAATTATTGTTATGTTTATAATAAAAAGCCTGATTATCAAAACAGATAATCAGGCTTAAAATTGTATGTTAAATTAGAATGTTAAACCGAATCCAACTCCAGCTGTTACTGAATTATACTTTGCCATATTGTAATCTACATTTAAATTCAACACACCTAATCTAAGACTCAAGCCAACCGTTATGCGTGACTCATTCTCTCCATCTAATTTGAAGCTAATTTCTTGCGTGCTGGGTCCGGCTGGTGTATCAATAGCATAATCATAATTAAATTCCATTGAAGAATTCTCATACATATATCCACCATAAGGAGTAAGATTTAGCATTTTAACTCCAAATGTTTTACTAACATTCAAACCGAATGCGGTAGCATTTGCAGAAGCAACATCTCCTATTTCCATTGATTGAGTAAAAAACGATGCAGAGATATCTACAGGAATTGAAATCGGAAGCCATACTTTTGGATTGTGCTGAATTCCAAAACCAAAATAATTAAATTCGCCTAAATTTTCAATTTCAATTGCTGGTACATACCTTAAAACCGCCTGAGTTCCAAATACTGTCCCAACACTCAATTGTGGGGCAAAGAGTGGTAGTGCAGGTACTTCACCTAATAATCCTTTCACTGGAAGAGGAATAACTTTCCCGGGCACATTTACGGTAGCAGTGTCACCAGATGGAGAATTATAAGTAACATCTTCGCTGTAGAATTCTATTTTTACACTATCTTTTTTATCACCAACAATAGTGGGTCCATAAATTCCCACATCAAAATCCTGTGTAATAATCGCGTTAATAACTGAATCTTGAATAGCTGAAGGTAAATCCACTGTTAATTCTTCTGCTTGATTCCTATTGAATCTAAAACTCCCTTCTGTAGAAAAGGTTTTATTATCGGCATCAAATAATGTTCCCATAAAAACAACTCCAATTTCAATATCTATTCCAAATATTTTTGATTTAGGGGCTTTGTGGTACCATCCGCCATTCAAATTTGAACCAAAAGCAGAAACAACCGGATTCACATAACTTTTTGCAGCATCTTCCGAAAGTTCTTGTAATGTCTCTTCAAGGTCGTCAGCAAATAAGTTTGATGCCACAAAGATTAAAACAATTAAGAAAACTAATAAGAATTTTTTCATAATAGTTCCTCCTATATTTTTGATTAAAAATGACTATGATTTTCAGTATTTTTTGTCAAGAAATTTAATACATATTTTGAGTTTTTATATCCTACTAAATTATGTGCTCACTCCCTAAATTTCTTTAGAAACTAAAATATATAATTTATATTCAACGATATCATTGTACCACCATGTTTGTTTCTACCCAATTTAGGCTCTTCACTTACGCCATCACCGGCGGTTCTTCTAAGCTTATTATAATCAACAGGAATTTTCTGGGAAAGTAGAAATCTTATGTTGAACTGATTACTTATTGGATAAAACAAATCATATCTTAGTTCAATAATAGCATCCATACCTATATCAAATGAGCCTTTGTAAGAGATGTATTGTGGATATACAAAAATTTTCTCCCGTTTTTTATAGAAATAGTTATTATACGAAAATAAGTGAGAATAATTAAATGATAACTTGTTTTTAGTTTTTCCCCATTGAAAGATTTTTTCTAACTGTATAAAAGGTTGAATTAATTCAAAATTTAATTCTTTAAATCTTATTCTATCAAAATCATAAATAGCTGTCCACGCAGAAAAGGGCCAGATGTCAAAATACGAATCGTCTCCAATACAAAACTTATAGTATTCTGAGCCAATGATGAAATCATAATTTCTAAATTTTTTTCCTACATTAAATCTTGCAAAAAATAAGGTAAAATTATCTAATTTACAAAATTCTTTGTTTTGATGTTCAAAACTGCCTAAAAAACTTAACTCTGAGACAAAAAAACTTAATAAATAGTTTTTGCTGACCCACTTATTATCCCATGTAATATTTTTACCCGTAATATCGCTTGGATATTTATCTCTATTATCTTTATCTGACAAAATCTTCTGATGTGTTAATACACTTTTAAAATATTGATTTTTATAACCAAATTTCTTCTCTATAATAGCATACTCAAAAGGAAAATATGAAGATAGATTATGTATATCATATTCTAATTTATGCCTATTATATCTGATCCCCACAAGTAGCAAAAATTGATTAGACCCAATTTGTTTTTCTAATCCTAATAAACTTCCTATCTTATTGGTCTTTTCAAGATAAAGCTTGAATTTTGTTTTTTTTGATAATTGATATACAGAATCAAAACTGAGAAAAATATCATCCTGATTTATATAGGCTTTATCTTCTTTGCGGTCAATATCATTTATGAAATAATATCCATTTCGTTTGCATAAATTTAATTTTGCTGTAAGATTAGAAACTGTTTCTCGCTGACGAAAACAAATATGACTATTCTCTAAAATGATTTTATAATCATCTTTATTGTAATGATAAATATAATAGTAATCAGAGATAAAGGAAGAGCGATTTTTTTGCTCTTGAAAAAAGAGACAAGGCTGCTGAAGCCCAACAACCTTCTCCAAATCATCATAAAGCGAAAAACTATTTATTGTATTACAAATCAGGATAAAAAGAATGAATAATAAATAGTTCTTCACATTTATAAATTATTCTCCTCCAAATAATGATAACCAAGCATCACGAGTCATACCCGGAAAAATTCCACCAAAGGTATAATCTGGAAAATATGGCATTTCTTCATCTAAATTAATAGGATCACCATCTGGTCCATTTAAGAAGAAAATTGCTTCATTCACTGCACATTCCCATTCATTCCAATAAATATAATATACATTAGTAAAAGTATGTTCTTCACCATTCTCATCCCAATATGAATAATTACCATTTGGATTCTCCCACTCATCTTGCCAATCTAAAACCAACACAATATGCATTGCATCATTCCATTCATGATAAGGTAAATAATCTTTCATATTAGTTAAACCAGGGTCAAAATATGCAGAAAGATCAATGGTAAATTGTTCATCCTCTCCGTCATCATCAAAATCTTCAGTAAATGTCACAGGTCCTGTAATGAGCTCATTTAGCCAATCAAGTGCATCCTGAAATGTATTCCAATCTTGCATAAAATTTGGGTCATTCTCGTCATGGTCAGCAATATCATTATCGAGTTCATTAAGATATTCTATTTTAATAATATCATTATCTTGCTCATCGGTTTCTGCTAGTATCTTATCTCTTGCTAATTCTAATTTAGCTATCATTGCTACTAAATCAGTCTGAATGGCAGTGCCACTATTGCCAGCGCGATATGCTAAAAATTCTTCTCTGCTTTCCAGATTATCTTTTAACATACTAATAATAATAGAATCATTAACAGCTTCATTATAATACCAATATTTCTGTATATATAAAGTGTCGCCAATTTGCTCGCTTTCTATAAACCAATCATCATAATCATCTTGCAAACTATCAAGCCAATCATAAGAACCATTTTCATCAAGAATGTCCACATCATATAGAGTTATCTCGCGGAAGCCTGCACAGACAGCATAAATAGAAGATTCAAAAAGACAGATTTCACCTGCATCCAATTCTAATATCTCTTCTCCTGTATTTATTGGTATAAAAGTAGTGTCTGCAATATTTTCGGCTTTCTCTAAATATACCAATGCGGTTTCAAGTTTTGGTAACACATTGTTATCAATAAGGTTTTGTAAGGTAGCAAATTTAAGGTCATCATCACCACGCAATGCATGGAGAAAATAGGAAGCCTGTATTTGTGAAGCTTTTATCAGAAAGCTGTATTGATTTTTTAGTAACCGCTTACCACCACCGTCTTGGGTAAATTCGTTAATTAAATCCCACAAATCTTCATCATAGTTTACACTTGCTACTTCCAGAATACCCATTCCAAAATTTGCTAAGGCATTATCTTCATCAAGTGCTAAAGCTTGTTGAAATAAACCTTTGATACCATTGTAAGCTGCCTCAGGAAAGACATCCTCTCCACTTTGAGGATCCTCTGGTTCTTCTGCTTCAAGAATTGCTTGGTTCAACAGTGCAAATGCCTCTTGAGCCAGACTGTCAGCTTGTTCCGTATCACCTGGACCAGGTTCAGTTGTACCATTTTTACCACAAGAGATTGTTAATAACACTATCAATAAGATTGAAAATGTCAACCCAAATAAACTTTTTTTCTTTTGCCCCGATAGAAATCGGGATTTCATTTCATTCAACATTTTTTCCTCCATTTTTCTTATTAGTTCTTTTCATAAAATCATTTAATTATTTGTCAACTTTTTTAGTTATTTTTATTATCTTACAGAATTTTCTTTTACCAACTTTTATTACCATACTATCCTCAATTTTTATATTAAGTTCAATATTATCAATTATCTTTCCATTTACAGAAACTGCTCCTTGTTGTATCATTCTTCGAGCCTCACTACCGGACGCACATGATCCAGAATCTCTTAATAAATCAACAATCCATATTTCATCTTTATTTATTGTATATAAAGGCATCTCATTCGGCATTTCTTTTTCAGCAAAGACCTTCTGGAAATGTGCTTCTGCTTTTTGCTCTGCTTCCTTTCCATCGTATAATGCTACAATCTCTCTTGCCAGTCGCATTTTTATTTTTTTGGGATTCTCCTTTCCTTCTTCCAAAATTTTGTCTACTCTTTCTACTTCTTCAGAACTTATATCGGTAGCAAGTTTAAAATAGTTCATAATAACAGAATCAGGTATGGACATCACTTTGCCATATTTATCTTCTGGCGAGTCAAAAATAGCGATGTAATTATTCAGGCTCTTACTCATCTTTTCCTTGCCGTCAGTTCCGAATAATATTGGTGATAATATTGCAATCTGTGATTCCATTCCCATCATTCTTTGTAGTTCCCTTCCAGCTAATATATTGAATTTTTGTTCTGTTGCACCAAGTTCAATATCAGCATTTATTGCAATAGAATCATACGCTTGTAAAAGTGGATATAGAAGCTCATGCAAAGATAATGGCAACCCTTCTTCGTATCGTTTACGAAAAGTTTCGTGAGCCATAAATTGTGCCAGTGTAAATTTTGACATCATATTTATTACATCCTCTAAACTCATTTTCGTAAACCATTCAGATTGCCATCTAACTTCAGTTTTCTCCGGGTCTAATATCTTATACAGCTGACCCATATATTTTTCTGCATTTCGTTTCACTTCATTTGCAGAGAGATGTTTTCGCGTTTCATCTAAACCTGTTGGGTCTCCAATTTGAGCGGTAAAATCCCCTATAACAATCACGCCAATATGTCCAAAATCTTGAAAATCGCGCATCTTACGGATTGGAACCATATGACCAATATGCACATCATAGCCAGTCGGGTCAATGCCATATTTTATACGAAGAGGTTTTCCTGTTTTTTCAGATTTTCTAAGTTTTTTGATAAGTTCATGCTCAGGAATAATTTCTTCAACCTCGTTTTTTATCACTGCTAAAACTTTTTCTAAATTCAAATCTACTCCATTTTATAAATATAAAGAATTTTATGGCTTATATTCTTGACAACAAATATAAGAAAGAAATCCTGCGTATACCTCTATACGAGGTAGATTTTATTGGTGTTGAACCTGGGTCTGAAACTTACTGGTTGAACTGTTTCAACCGATTCAACTGACTTTTTGGTGCTGAAGAGGGGACTTGAACCCCTACTCCGATATATCGGAACTAGGTCCTGAACCTAGCGCGTCTGCCAATTCCGCCACTTCAGCATAGGTAAAAAATCTTATATGATTTTTTTATAGTCAAGAAAATTGTAATGCAATCGTCTTTAATTGCATACATAATTTAGAATTAGAAAATTTGAAAGAGATTATGACAAAAAAAGAGGTAGAGAAAATTTTGTTTGATTGTGGTGCATTTCTAAAAGGACATTTTCTGCTCTCTTCTGGACGACATAGTGAATATTATATTGAAAAAATCAAGATAATACATGAACCTGATAAGGTCCAAAAGGTTTGCTCTGAATTGGCAGACAAATTCAAAAACTTCAACTTTGATGTTGTGATTAGTCCGGCAATGGGAGGCATTGTTCTTGGTTATGAGGTTGCGAAAATATTGTCCAAAAAATTCATCTTTACACAAAGAGAGAATAATAAAATGACAATCAGAAATGGATTTGAACTTCATCCAGATGAAAAAGTTCTTATTATTGAAGATGTTATGACCACTGGAAGAAGTGTATTTGAAGTCATAGATTGTATAAAAAAAATAGGTGCACAAATTATGGGCATTGGCTTAATTGTGGATAGAAGTTGGGGCAAAGTAGACTTTGGCTTTCCTACAAAATCTCTGTTAACACTCAACATCAAGACGTATCTGCCTGAAGAGTGCCCTCTTTGCAAAAAAAATATACCGATAACTAAACCCGGATCAAGGAAAATGTATAACGCATACAGGAGATAAAAAAATGAAAAAACACGATTTAGTATTTCAACAATTATTAATGTCATTCCAGATGCAAGGAATGATTACTATGGGTAAAATTATGAATCCGGCAACTCAAAAAATTGAAAAGAATTTACTTATAGCCCAATCAACTATTGACACATTAGAAGCATTAAAAGAAAAAACAAAAGGCAACCTAAATGAGGAAGAGCAGAAACTGATTGACCGCATAATTTATGACCTGAAAATGAATTATGCTGATGAGGTTACCCGAGAACAGAAAAAGAAAAAAGAGAAGGAAGCAAAAAAGAAAAAAACTGCTGATGAGAATAAAGATAAAGTTGATAAAAATAAAGAAGAAAAAACTAATAAAGCAGAATAAAAAATAAAATTTATTTGGAGTCCACTTCTCCAGAAGCGGATAATAATTAAACTCAAATCCAATCTGGAGATTGGAACTCCAAAATTATAGGAGTTTATAAATATGAAATTAGTGGAATGTGTCCCAAATTTCAGTGAAGGAAGAGATAGAAACATTATTAAACAAATCACTGATGCAATTGAAGCAGTTGAAGATGTAACTCTTCTTGATGTTGACCCTGGAGCAGAGACGAACAGAACCGTTGTAACATTCGTTGGCACACCAGCGGGAGTGGAAGAAGCCGCATTTCAGTCAGTTAAAAAAGCATCGGAAGTAATTGATATGCGAAATCATAAAGGTGCACATCCAAGAATGGGTGCTACTGATGTTTGCCCTTTTGTTCCTGTGTCTGAAGTAACAATGGATGATTGTATTAGAATCTCAAAAAAAGTAGGAAAAAGAGTTGGAGAAGCATTACAGATCCCTGTCTATCTTTATGAAAATTCTGCTTTAACTCCAGAGCGAAGAAATCTTGCTTATGTAAGAAAAGGAGAATATGAAGGACTTGAAGAAAAACTGAAGAATCCAAAATTTAAACCAGATTTCGGACCTGCTAAATTTAATTCTAAAGCAGGTGCCTTGATTACAGGAGCAAGAGAATTCTTAATCGCTTATAATATTAACCTTAATACAAGAAATGTAAAAAAAGCCAAAGAGCTTGCGCTTATTATCCGTGAAAAAGGCAAAAGAAAACGAGATGATAACTTCCAGCCAGTTCGTGATAAAGATGGCAAAATAATACAGATTCCCGGATTATTTAAAAATGTTAAAGGCATTGGCTGGTATATTCCAGAATATGGTCAGGCACAAATTTCAATAAATTTCACAAATTATAAAATATCTCCTCCACACATTGTTTTTGATAAAGTAAGAGAATTGGCTCTGGAAAGAGGTTTGGTTGTAACTGGCAGCGAATTGGTTGGATTGGTCCCTCTTGAAGCTATGCTTATAGCAGGTAAATATTTTTTACAAAAGCAGAAAGTTTCTTATGCTGTTAGCGAAAAGGAGCTTGTTCATATTGCCACAATTTCTTTAGGATTAAGTGATATCGTGCCATTTAATCCTGATGAGAAAATCATTGAATATCGCATTGCAAAAAAGGGGTTATTGGTTGATAAAACTATAACTGATTTTGTTGATGAACTTGCTTCTGACTCACCCGCACCTGGTGGAGGAAGTGTTGCTGCATTTTGTGGAAGCCTGGCTGCTGGCTTAACATCAATGGTGGGAAACCTTACAGTTGGAAAGCGAAAATTCAAAACTTCTGAAGAAAGAATCGCTTATAAAGAAAACGAGAAATTAATGATGGAGATGGCATATAAAGCTCAAATATTAAAGAAAAAATTATTGAATGCTATTGATGAGGATACTGAAGCCTTCAACAAGTATATGTCTGCAATGAAACTCCCCAAGAAAACTGATGATGAGAAAGAAATCCGTAAAACTGCCATTCAAGAAGCTATAAAAAATGCAACCGAAGTTCCACTTAATACAATGAAACTTTGCTATGATGTTATCAAATTATGCAAAGCAGCAGCAGAAAAAGGCAATCCTAATGCTGCATCCGATGCGGGTGTTTCTGCAATCACTGCATTAACAGGAGTTAAAGGAGCATTCCTTAATGTAAAAATAAATCTCCCTGGTATTGAGAATAAACAAATCAAAAGTGAAATTTTATCTGAAGCTGAAGGAATTCTTAATGATTCAAAAAAATTGGCTGATAAGGTTGAGAAATTAGTTTTAGAGAAGTTGGGATAAACCGCCTGCCTTCGTATTAACTTCGGCAAGGCAAGCGAATTACATGAATTCACCCCGTGAAATAGATTATTTATCTCCTTGCTACAACCTTTATTTTCTTGTATTTTACGGGGTGAACACAAATTATTTGATATCTCATAAGATTTACAATCTTAAACTTTTTTAAAAATTTACTAAAAAAACTTGACATTATAAATTTAACTATTAAATTATTGAATAGTTAATTATCAACTAATAAATTATTCAGGAGTGCTTATGAATAAAAACGAATTAATAGTTTTAGGTTTACTTAACGAGAAACCAGCCTATGGTTATCAACTAAGAAATATTATTAAAGAAAAAAGGCTTGATAAGTGGGGAATTTCTAAACAGCCATCAATTTACAGTACGCTCAATAAGCTGGAAAGAGAGGGAAAAATTATCGGCAGAAAAGAGCAACATGGAAATATGCCTCCAAGTATTATCTATTCTTTAACAGATAAAGGCAAAAAATCTCTTAAGCAAAATGTAGAAGAAGCTCTGGCATCTAAAAGCAAACCAGTGAATCCGTCTATCATTGGAATTGCTTTCATAACAGGAACTACCAAACAAAAAGCCATACAAATTTTAAGAGATAATCTGGATTACCTCAACCAACAAGTAGATCTTATAAATGACAAAAGTGAAGAAATAAAAAATCAAAATCTTGGATTTAATTGGCAATTCCTTATTGATTTTGCAAAAGATATTCGCCCAGTTGTCAAAAAAAGCATGGAAAAACTTATTAAAAAAATAGAAGAAACTGATGAATCTTACTTTTATCAAGAAAATAATGGAGAAGAAAAATGAGAGTACATGGTTTTTTAATTTTGTTGCTTATTTGTAATTCTTTATCTGCTATAAGTCTTGATGAAGCTAAGAAAATGGCAGAGGAGAATAACAAATACTTCCTTTCACAAAAGGCAAATCTAAATCAAGCAAAATGGAATGAATATAATGCTATTACCAACTTTTTACCAAAGTTTTCTCTTAATGAAACTGCCATAAGATTGGATGATAATACTTATAATAAGGCAATCCAGACCGCTCAAATACCCGTTTTCAATTCTAATGGGATTCCTACTGGTGATTATATACCTTTTTCGCCTTCTGCAATGTCAGGTGGAATGTATAGGACAACATACACAACTCAATTGGCAATTCAACAACCAATTTTCAATGGCGGAAAAATACTTATAGGATATCAGATTGCAAAGTTAGTAAAAGAACAGGCATTGTTAAACCTGGAAAGTGGTAAAAATGACTTAAATTATCAAGTTGCAGAAACCTATCTGAATTTGTTGAAATTGTCTGATGTAAAAAAAATCTCTGAAAAAGCCCTTGCATCAAGTAAGTCGCATTTAAAAATGGTTACTGACAAGTATGAACAGGGTATTGTAAAAAAATCCGATGTGTTGCAGTGGAAAGTAAAGGGTGAAAATGATAAAATTGCTTTAGAAGAAGTTAACAATAGCATAGAAATTCTAAAAACATTATGGAAAGATTTACTCGGTCTAAAAAATTCTGATAATCTTCCAATGCCAGATGAAATTGATTTTATACAATACGAAAATGAAATTGAGAAATATGCTGAAATAACCGAAGAAGAAATAGATAGAGAAATTGATAAGATTCTTACACAGGCTGAAATAACAAATCCAGATATAAAAAGTTTAGAAATAGTAAAAAAAATTTCTAAAAAAGGTTATCTTATTGCTAAAGGAAATTTCTTACCTTCAATAAATCTTCAATTTCAAAAGCAATTTGAAAGTGATGATAAATTGGATTTTGATGGAGAAGATAGCTGGAATTTAATGGCAGTTGCTTCATTTCCTATTTTCCAGAGTGGTGCAAATCTAACTAATCTAAAAAGAAGTAAATATGAATATTTGAAAACAAAACTGCAACTGGATGATGCAAAGGATAAAATCTTGATGGGAACAAAGAATAGTTTCTATAATCTTGTTACAAAAGCAAAAAAGGTCAATAGTGCCAAAGTTGCTTTTAAAAATGCAAAGGAGAATCATAAAATTCTAAACGACCTCTATGAACAAGGAATGGTAACGAATACGGAACTTTTAGATGCTGAAATCATACTATTTAATGGAGAAATGAATCTAACATCTGCATATTATGATTATATTCTTGCAAAATATAATCTAAATAAATTTATAAAAGAATAATGAAATCCTGCCACAAAGTCACCAAGACACAAAGTAAAAACATCTATTTCAGTTTTTTAATTATCTTAGTGCCTTTGGGTCTTTGTGGTAAAATAAAATAGTGAGGAAAAAATGAAAAAAATTATATGGAAACTAATCATCTTAACACTGGCTGTATTGATTATACTGACTGCATGTTCTAAAAAAGAAGAGAATAAGACAGAAGTAGAAAGCATCGGCAAAAATTATGTAAAAGTAGCGCTGGTAGAGCAAAAAACTATTGCGGAATTTTTGCTTTTTACAGGTCAATTAGAAGCTGTTCAGGAAGCATATATTGGCTCCGGGATGTCGCTAAGAATTAAGGATATCCTTGTAGATGAAGGTGATTTTGTTAATGAAGGAGATGCACTGGTATTGATGGATGATTCACAACTAAAGCAGGCTGAAGCACAATTTGTCGCCACTGAAAAAAATTACAATAGAATAAAAATATTGAAAGAAAAGGGGAGTATAAGCAATGAAACCTATGACAAGGTAGAAGCAGCTTACAAAGCTGCAAAAGCTGGATACGAATTTATGAAAAGTAATACTGAAATAACAGCCCCTTTTTCTGGAATAATAACAACAAAATTAAAAAAGGCTGGTGAAGAATTTACTCCAATGATGGGTGGAGCAATTCTGAAACTCGTTAATATAAATGAATTAAAAATAAAAGTTTGTATCTCTGATAAAGATATAAATCTTGTGAAGAAAGACCAAAATGCCAAAATTTATGTAGATAGCTACCCAGATGAAGTATTTCGTGGTATTGTAAACTATGTTTCCCCAGAAGCGGATATGATGTCTGGAACATTTATTTGTGAAATTCTAATTGATAACACAGATGCAAGATTAAAACCAAGACAATATGCAAGAGTAAAAATTATAACTGCTGAAAAAAAAGACGCTGTTGTGGTTCCACAAAAGGCTGTGGTTAATGATAATATGATATTTATAGTGGAAAATGATAGAGCAATTAAAAGAACTGTTACATTGGGTATACAAAATGAAGATGAAATTGAAATAGTAAAAGGCATTCTGCCTGGCGAGACAATTGTTATAAGTGGGAATGTTGGGTTAAAAGATAGTGCCTTAGTAGTTGTGAAATAATCCAGTGATGATATGAGCCACAAAAACACACAAAAGTACACGAAAAAATTAATAATATCAAAGTATTTTGACTTATCAGTAGCAAGTAGCAATGAGACTATCGACCTTACCAATGAAAAAAATTATATTTTGTGAATTTTCGTGTGATTTCGTGGCTAAATAATTTTGACTTATCAGTAGCAAGTAGCAATGAGACTATCGACCTTACCAATGAAAAAAATTATATTTTGTGAATTTTCGTGTGATTTCGTGGCTAAATAATTCAGAGGAGAAATAATGAAGCTACCAGAATTTTCTGTAAATAGAAAAGTTACTGTGATAATGCTAACAATTTTAACAGTTATTTTAGGTATAGTTGCTTTTACACAACTTGGGTTTGAGATGCTGCCAGATTTAAATTATCCTACTATTTCAATTGTGACTACATATCCCGGCGCTGCATCCGAAGATGTAGAAGAGATGATTACAAAAACATTAGAAACATCAATCGCAGGAGTAAAGAGAATAAAAAATATCAAATCCGAAAGTATGGAAGGCATATCTTTGATTATGGTTGAATTCGTCTGGGGAACGAATCTGGATTTTGCCGCACAGGATTTGCGCGATGCAATTGATCAGAGTTTGGATTATTTGCCAGGTGATGCAAAACGACCGATGGTGATGAAAC
>JAYEOL010000003.1:0-10321 GCA_034722995.1 Candidatus Cloacimonadota bacterium
GTTGTCTTTCCAATGAAATCTAAATTCTTTTCAAAATAAATATCAAAATGAGTGGTCTCCATTACTGACCAATTAATATCTTCATATTTGACTTTATTCTTACCGAATTCTAAAGCATTTAATGGAATAGCGATAAGCAAGATAAAAATAATTATTATAAACTTTTTCATAATTTCACCTATTCTTAAAATATTTTTGGATAATATTTATATTATTTTTACAAATCAATCTTTAAATCTTATTAAACCTTACCTTCAGCTAAAATAGTAGTTCCAAAATCTCCTGAATACTTTTTAAATAAAGCCCAAGTAACACCATAAAGACCTATGGTTTCATGTCCCGAGTCAATTAAAAAATAATGCTCTTTATAAATTCCTACCAATTCATCTATCACTTCGCTACTTTGTTCCTCTGCAAATCTATAATAAGCATCTTCGTTTTCTTCACTGGATTTTGTCGGATCATATACCTTGCTTACGCAACACCCACCCCAGCCTTCATAAGCCAATAAGTATTTTCCATTTTCCTCTATACCAACTTCATCTGAAATTTCTTCTAAATTATCCCATATCCATTGCCAGATTTTATGCGGAACTTTTATTGTTTCATGGTTTATTTTAATCATTTTTGAAATCAAACAATTTTGGAGATTTAGAGTCTATTAGAAATTTTCTAATGCGTCTTTCTGCTAATTTTATATACTCTTTATTTATATCATATCCAATATAATGCCGTTTTGCTTTAATTGCTGCTATCGCGGACTGACCGCTTCCCATAAAAGGGTCTAAAACAATCTCTCTTTCAAAAGTATAAAGTTGAATCAACCTATATGGAAGTTCTACGGGGAAAGGAGCTGGATGCCCAATCTTACGCGCTGGTTCTGCTGGAAATGTCCAGACACTTTTGGTAAATTCAAGAAACTCTTCTTTGGAGATGGTGTTTTTTCTCTTGTTATTATTCTTCCTACCGAATGTGCCTTTAGAAAAAACCAATATATATTCGTGAATATCTCGTAAAGTTGGATTTGTCGCAGACAGCCAACTTCCCCAGGCTGTGGAAGGACTAGAACTTGAAGCTTTGTTCCATATAATTTCTCCTCTCATCAAGAATCCCAAATCAAGCATATCTCTCACAATGAAAGTATGCAGTGGAATATATGGTTTCCTCCCTAAATTTGCAATATTAATACATGCTCTACCTCCAGGAACAAGTACTCTATAAACTTCTTTCCAAATCCTTTTCAAAAATCCCAAATATTCCTCAAGTGTAAAATCCTCATCATATTCTTTTCCTACATTATAAGGTGGGGAGGTCACCATTAAATGAACGCTATTATCTGGCAGCTCTTCCATCATTTCAGAAGACTTACAGAAAATTTTATCTAAAAATTGTTCAGGGATAGGATTTTCTACATACTTAACTTTCTGCTCCTTGGGCAATCCTTGGTATAGTTTGCTTGTATAAAAGGCTGTAGAATCATGGTTTATTCTCCCGGGAGAGCCGAAAGAACTCGTTTGAGTTCCTTTCTTTCTTTGGTTGGTTTTCATTTCAATCTTCCCTCCAGTAATCCACCCACCTTTTGTAAGGGTTGTAATCTATTTTTGTTCTTTGCCAATGTATTTTAATAGTTTGGGATAATGCATCTTCAACTAAACTTGATAGTGCCTCCCTGGTTATTTCCACACCTCTTGGATTTGTCCCCTGTTTAGGAAGTTTAATATATCTTTCTTTACCTATTCTATCAAAAAGTCCTTTTTGGGCTTCCAGTGGTATGTAATAAAATCCTCCTGTATTATTCCAATTAATTTGTATAAGCAAAATATCACAATGAGGATAATAAGTTTCTCTAAATTCTTTTGCTTTTTGTGCATCAACCGTCCATATAAGTTTAACTCCACTAAAACTTTTACCTGTGATTGTTTTGATGGATATAGGCTCACCAAATAATCTTACATCTACCTCAGGTTCAGTAATAGGAATTTCAGTTTCTACATTTGTTTCTTTGAATTTATATATAAGCAAAGCAACAATTATTTTCTCACGAAGAGACCCAACTTCCATCCCAATCTTCCCAGCTCTTGAACTTTCTAATTCTGCAAGCTGAAATAAATATGGTAAGTGTGTTTTAATTCTTTTTATAAGTTTTTCATCCTTAAATATTTTTATCAATCTGCTTGACATCTTCTATACCTCCGTATAGGCAAAAACTACATATATGGATTTAACATCTGCTTTCCTTTATATTCGTTTCCCATCTGTTTTAACCTTTTAGAAAATTATTTTTTTAACTAAAACGGCATTTGGTGATTTGGAGATTTGGAGATTTGGAGATTTGGTGATTTGGTGATTTGGTGATTTCATCATTTATTTCTCTTTGCTGTTTGATAGGACTTTGCAAATATTGCAGTAAGTTCAGTTGCTTCCTTTAATAATGATTGAATTTTATTTTTCGGTAAAAGTTCTGTTTCTATAATCAGTTCCAACCAAAATAAACTTTCATCAGCTTCTTCCAATACAATATGCAATTTAGAATTAAACTCTGCTTTAGATCTTCCTCGGCACGCAGAGCGGTAGTTGGCGCCAACGGAAGTACCGGAGCGAATTAATTGATTACCAATTGCCCGTCCTGTAAGGGTTTGGGGCAAGGCTTCCACAACTTTTATAATCCGCAATGCAAATTGTTTTGTTCTTTCCTTTAATACTTCTCTATTCATAATTGTTATTTGGAGATTTAGAGATTTGGAAATTTGGAAATTTTAGATCAACAAATCAACAAATCAACAAATCCTAAAATTCCTAATTTAGTTTCTTGTCTTCCTTTATATTTTTTTATCATTTCTTATGTTTTTCTCGCTAAGTTATATTTTCCCACTAAAACACCATTATTTTTTTGACAATTTTTTCTGGCAACTAAATTCTTCAATTCGCCTTTTTTAGCATTTTTATCTTTTAAATAAATTCTGACATAGTGGTCTGAAACTGCGGTCCAATAGCAATCTTTATTAGTTTCTAATACAGCTTTTAAAGGAATTTGATTATCAATAAGAAAATTGCAATACTTCATTTTCTTTTTATGACTTAATTTTATAAGTCTGTGCATTCGTTGTCGATTTTTTATTCCATCAGATTTCCATTTCATCTTTGCAGATGAAGTATTTGGACGAGGTTCACCCTGTGAAATAATGCTTTGCATTAAAATCTCTGATTTTATTTCACGGGGTGAATATCTGAAAATATGCAAATAAGTAATATCTAACCTATCAATAAATGAATATGTTTTTTCAAACTCTTCATCAGTTTCACCATTAAATCCGACTATGACATCACATCCTATCGCAGAATCAGTGATTTCATGCTTTATATTATAAATAATTTTCTGAAAATCATCTGTAGTATATAAGCGGTTCATTTTTTGTAAAATTATATCAGAACCACTTTGAAGCGGAATATGAAAATGATGACAGATTTTCTCATTATTTGCAATATATTTTATCAACCTATCACTAAAGAACATTGGCTCAATAGAGCTCAATCTAATTCTTTGAATATCAGTTTTAGAACTTAAATCTTCTATCAAATCAATGAGAGAATATTCGTTAAATTCCCGACCATAAAGCCCAAGATTTATGCCTGTTAATACAATTTCTTTTACACCATTTTTTACTAATTTTTTAACCTGTGTGATAACATTTTCTGGTTTTCTACTTCTCGGTTTTCCCCTTACATAAGGTAAAATGCAATATGAGCAAAAAAAATCACATCCATCTTGCACCTTAATCGGCACACGAGTATGAAAATAAAATTTATCTGTGTTTAGTTCTACAAACTCATCGGACAGATTTCGGCTTTCATCTTTAAGGCTGTTATTTACTATACAATCAAATATTTGACCTTTTTCATTATTTATAAAGGTTAGAATATTGGAATCAAGCTGTGGGAAGAAATCAGGTTCATTTTCAACATAACAGCCAGCCACAACAATTTTAGTGTCAGATTTTTTCTGTGCAATAGCTTTTCTAATAAGATAGCGGGATTTATATTCAGCTCTGTTTGTAACACAGCAAGTATTTATTAAATAGATGTCTGCAGATTGAGAAAAATCAACAAGCTTGTATCCAGACTTAATAAATTGATTTAAAACTGCTTCAGTTTCGTATTGGTTTGTTTTACAACCCAGAGTTGCGACTGCGATGGTTTTCATTTTAGAAATATTTAAAAATTCGTAAAGATTTATAAAAATTTATAAAGATTAGTAAAAATTAAAAATTCGTAAAGATTTCAAATCTTTCAAATTTTATCCCTTCACCCTGCTGGTAGATTCTTGTTATTTTCTAATCCTTTAGAAGTTGAAAAGTTATTCTTCATACTTCCCGCCAAATAATAAACTTGACGAAATATTTAATATCTACTTGTCTGGGCGCCATAGCACGATCGGTGCAACGATATGAATTTTATTCCATCCCCTAAATATTTTCATTCATTAAATAGACTTTTTTAGATAATCAATGTAATTAATTGCTGATGGATTAACCTTATTTAAAATTGCCAGATAATAACTAATCATATCACAAAATAGAATTGTAGAGAACATCCTACCCATCAATGTTTTCCCATCAGTATAAATCTCTAAAAATTCAATATTTTCATTCTTGAAAACATTTTGAAAAGCCTGTAGCCGATTTAAATATTTATCTTCCTCTTTAAAGTCTCTGATGAAAATCGGAATTAAGTTTGGATTTTTTGATTCCCATCCTTCAATTTCGTTATGATTCATTTCAGAGAATGTATTGCTAAATGCGTGGTTTTTTGAGTTTTCATTAAACTGGCATTTGAACCTATATGCAAGTGGATATAATTTTGGATTACTGCTATAAATTACAGGTATCTTTTTATATATCTTTGATGCTATTTGTTTTGCAATATTAGTTTCAACCTTGATATCCTTTGAAATGAGTTTCAATTTATTTTTAAGATTTAAAAGGGTAAGTTTTACATTTATTTGCGGGTTTGAGATAAGTTTAAGTTCCTCTAATACTTTTACAATTGAAAAGAACAGATAACCAAGAGCAGCTCTTGGCTGAAATCCACCTGGAATTAACTTTATTAAATAACCTTCCCTGGAAAAATGCTTCAAGATGCCACCAGAAGTAATCATAGCAATTTGAGCTCCTTTATGTTTTAAGGTTTTAAAACAGGCTACTGTCTCTTCAGTATTACCTGAATAACTGCATACGATTCCTAAAGTGGAATTATCAATATAATTTGGCAAATTGTAATCTTTAATAACATAAATGGGTATCTTATCTTCAAAAAGACTTTTAGCTATATCTCCTGCAATAGCAGAACCACCCATTCCACAAATGAAGACCTTTTTAATATTAATATAAAACCGAACCAATTCATGTGGTTCCTGGTTAAAGTATGTCTCCTCTATCTGATTCGGTAATGAGACGATTTGTTCATACATCTTTTCAGTATCCAATCTGTTGTAATTACCGGAATAATCTAAACTGATTAATGACATTTTACTCCTTTTCTCTTTTTTAATATCCAATTATTTTTTAAAGGTTTAAAATCAAATGTAACTTTAGCAAGTTAAATCAATCTCCCTTATCCTTAATTAAAGATTTATAGAACTTTTCAATTTCCTCACGCGACTTAAATTTCATTTTATTATATTTATTCTGTAAATCCTTTAAATCATAATTTCGTATTTGTTTTTTAGTTGTTAAAAAATTGTCAGAATTAACACTAAAAATTTTCAATCCCATACCTAATAACAATGGTACAGCTATTGGGTCTCCAGCCATCTCTCCACAAAGGCTAACATCAATTCCGGCTTTATTTGCAGCATTTATGGTCATCTCAATAAGTTGCAACACAGCAGGATGAAAGTAATTAAACTCTTCAGATAATGTCTCATTATCACGGTCAGCCGCTAAAATATACTGTGTTAAATCATTGGTTCCAATACTAAAGAAATCTGTAATTTCTGCCAGGTTTTTAGCAAGTAAAGCAGCAGAAGGAACTTCAACCATAATACCTATTTCAATATTTTTATTAAAAGAGATATTATCTTTTCCAAGTAATTTTTTCACATCATTAACTAATTTTTTGGCTTTTATAACCTCATCCATTGTACTGACCATTGGAAGCATAATTTTAAGATTACCATATACACTTGCCTGTAAAATTCCTTTTATCTGTTCTCTGAAAATCTTTGGAAACCTTAGCGAGAACCTGATACCTCTACATCCAAGATATGGATTTGATTCTCTATTAAGTCCAAACTCCTTACTTAACTTATCACCGCCGACATCAAATGTGCGAATATATATAGGTCTATTTTCAGGTAGAGAGGATGCCAAATCACGATAGATTTCAAACTGTTTTTTTGCAGGGGGAAAGGTATTTTGGGAAAAATAGAGAAACTCAGTTCTAAAGAGACCAATTCCATCAGCATATTGAAACTCAGACTTTTTAGCTTCCTCCGGGAATTCAATGTTACCCATTAATTGTATTCTATATTGATCTTTTGTTATTGCTGGGAGTTTGCTTAATTTCACTCTTTCAGCTGCGGCTTTTCTTTCTCTTTCCTTTTGTTTTTTAAAGTCCGCAATCTGTTTGGCATCAGGCTCTAATACTATAGTGCCTAAAGTCCCATCAATAATGATAAAATCATCATTATGAATCTGATGTAATGCATCCTTTATATCAAAAATAACAGGGACACCAATGGATTTGGCAATTATTGCTGAGTGGGATTTGGGAGCTCCTTTTTCAGCTATAATTCCTAAAATATTTCTGTTCCTTACATGAAAAACAAAAGATGGCGTAATTTCTTCAATTACTATTATTTTATTGTTAGGAATAAGTTGATAAAGTTCATCAGAACCATCGTATAGATTATGTATTATGCGAGTTCTTATGTCTTGTAAATCTTCTTTTCTTTGTGCTAAAAAGTCATCATCTATATTAGATAAATGATTTATTAATTTCTCAAAATAGGAATGAACAGCATATTCAGCTGACATTAGTTCATCTTTAATTTTTGATATGGTTTCATCAGCGAAGACCTTATCTTTGAGCATCTCTTGATGAGATAACAATATTGCGCGCTCTTCTTTTGCACCTGATTCTAAAAGTGATGAAAAGAATTCTAATTCTACTATTGATTTATCCAGAGCTTTGTAAAACCTATCTATATGATTTTCTACAGAAATACTATCAATTTTTTCTGTAGATACATGATAAGTGGTTTTTTTAATAATCGCAACTTTTCCAGCAGATAAACCTGACGCAATCGGACATCCTTTTAAAATTTTCATTAATCTTCTCCAAATTTATTTTCAAAAAGGCTAACTATTTCATCCATTAATTCTCTCTCATCCACACCATCAATGATAAGTTCTAACTTTGCCATGTGTCCAGCAGCCAGCATCATTATTCCCATAACACTTTTACCGTTTACTTCCATACTATCTTTTCGTATTAGGAATTTAGACCTATAGTTAGAGGAAGTTTTAGCAATAAGAGATGCGGGTCTAACATGTATTCCTAATTTATTCATTAGAATTACCTCTTTTGAAATCATTTTCTTAAATTAACCACCCCGATACAGTCGTTCCTCCTTACTGGGCAAGCTGAGGTCACCGATCGGTCTCGGCCAGTCTTGGCTCCTGATAAATCGGGAGGACTGGCGACGGTGAAACTCGGTGTTTACCCCGGTGAAATATTTTGTTTACATATTTTTCAACATTTAAAATAAGTTATTATTTCACGATGTGAATCTGTGGCAAGGTTCACTTTATTCAATATCCATTTCCAGATAGTCTCTTGTTTTACTTCTTCTCTCTATTTCTTCTTTAATTCTTTTATTAAAAACTTCAGCTGCATTATATCCATACACTTTTAGCATGTGATTCATTGCAATGACCTCAATAATTACAGCTATTCTTTTACCTGGTGAAACTGGCAGGTAAATAATTGGTATTGCAACATCAAGAAGCCTATTAAATCGTTCTTTTAAGCCAATTCTTTCATAATCCATATTGTGCCGCCAGGGAATTAGTTCTACCTGTGTTTCAATCCTTTTCTGCATACGAATTGCTTGAATACCAAACATTGCCTCAATGTCTAAAAGACCAATACCTCGGATTTCCATAAAATGTCCAAGTTTTCTATTCGCCTCTCCAATTATTATGCCTTCTTTTCTTTTTATATTAATTACATCATCAGATACAAGTCTATGCCCACGAGAAACAAGGTCAAGTACGCATTCGCTTTTCCCAATACCACTTTGACCAGTTATTAAAATGCCAACCCCAAAGACACTTACTAATGTGCCATGGATAGATTTTGAGGGTGCGAACCAATCCTGTAAAAAACTTGTCAATTTGTGATATAATATAGCCGTTGATAACCTTGACTGCAAAACTGGAATATTATTTTCATCAGCGAGGAAAACTAATTCCTTTGTGGGATACAGACCCTTTGCTATAATTATACAGGGAATATCAAACTGTGTAAAAACACTTTTTATTGCATCATATCTTTTAGAAGGAGTCAAAGATTTTAGATATTTTATTTCAGTCTCCCCTAATATCTGAATTCTATCATATGCAAAAATATCAACATACCCGGCAAGGGCTAAGCCAGGCCTATTTAATTCAGGAGTAGAAACCTTTTTCTTTAGGCTTTCATTTTTGGAAAGTATATTTAAAGCAAAATCACTCTTTTTTAAACCAAAAATCATTTCAATTGTTAAATCTTTCATACTTACCTCAATTATTGTATTTCAGCAAATTCGTAATTATCATTTATTTTCTTTAAGATAACCAATTTATTATTTTCAATATTTTTAAAAATTAGATAATCTTTACTACTATTTTGTAATTCTTTAATTGCTTGACCTTCATCTAATTCAACAGGAATAATTTTTGTATGCGAAGTATTATATGATTGCTTAATTTTTTCTTGAAAAGCATTTTTCGTGCTAATACCTTTATTAGAATGATGCCTTTGCAACTTTCCAACATAACGTTTTATTTGTCTTTCCATCTTTTTTACTGCACTATCAATCGCAGCATACATATCTTTTTCTCTTGCTTTACAAATCAGATTTAACTTCTTTACTTGAATATGTAGTTCTGCTATATCCCTGTTTTTTTCAACTCTCAATATCATATCTGCAATTATTATCTGGTCAAAATATTTTTTTAAACCCCTTATTGCTTTTTCGGTATATTCCTTCACAGGTGTTGTTAATTCAAAGTGTCGTGCTGTAATTGTGATTTGCATTTTAACCTACCTTTCTTTGTTTTTGGTAACTGCTAAGGTAACTTCTTAAGCCTTTTATTATCTCATCCAAACTTCTTGTATAATACGAACTTCTTATTAATGGACCTGATTCTACATGCATAAAACCCATTTTTTTGGCTTCTGACTTATAAAAATCAAATACTTCAGGATGAATAAAATCCTTAACTGGACAATTACTTTTGTCAGGCTGTAAATACTGCCCAATGGTAATAATGTCAACAAAATTATTTCTAGCTTCAGAAATCAAATCCAAAACTTCATAAATTTTCTCTCCTAATCCTACCATAATGCCTGTTTTAGTAAGGATTTCTGGATTTTGCTCTTTAACATAACGAAGTATAGACAGAGACCTATCATAGTCTGCTTGAGGTCGAATATGAGAATAAAGTCTTTTGATTGTTTCAAGATTATGATTAAATACTGTTGGCTTTTCTTTAATGATTAAATCTACAGAGGATTTTTCACCTGAAAAATCTGGTGTTAGTACTTCAATCAGAACATCCTTTCCTAAAGAATTTCTAATTTCTCTAATAGTATTTACAAAATGCGCTGCACCTCCATCTGGTAAATCATCGCGAGTAACTGAAGTAATGATAACATGTTTTAGACCAAGTTTTTTTGACATTTCAGCAACTCTTTTAGGCTCCTCAGAGTCAGGTAGGAGTAAATTTTTTCCTGTCTTTATTGCACAAAATCTACAATTCCGTGTACAAACATTTCCTAAGATTAAAAATACTGCTCTCCCTTTTTCAAAGCATTCGCCTCTATTAGGACATTTAGCGCTCTCACAAACAGTATAAAGATTATTTTCAGCCATTATTCTGGAGATATAAGCAGTTTTTGCAGAACCAAGTCTTCTGGCTTTTAACCAGTTAGGTTTTCTTATAGAAATTTCTCTCATCTTTAATAATTTAATCTTAATAGGCTGAATAGAGAACTAATTACAAAAAAAATAAACAATTCAGTCTTTAGAGGGTGTAATAGAATAAGTAGTATGTTT
>JAYEOL010000003.1:10421-24952 GCA_034722995.1 Candidatus Cloacimonadota bacterium
AGTTTTTTAATAATATCCTGTATATCAGAAACAGCCAGAGGGTCAACTCCTGAAAATGGTTCATCCAAAAAAAGGAAAAGTGGATTAGTAATAAGAGAACGGGTAATTTCCAATTTTCTTCTTTCTCCACCAGACAGTGAGTATGCTTTTTGATTAGCAAGTTTATCAAGATCTAATTCAAACAATGCATTATTCAACTTCTCTTTCCTATCGTTCTTAGAAAGATTTTGAGTTTCCAGAATAGCAAGGATATTATCTCTTACAGTAAGCTTACTAAATATAGATGGCTCTTGAGAAAGATAACTAATTCCCTTTCGTGCTCTCTGATACATTGGCATCTTCGTAATGTTCGTGTCATTTAGAAAAACTGAACCAAAATTGGGTTTTATTAATCCAATCATCATATGAAAAGTTGTGGTCTTGCCAGCACCATTAGGACCGAGCAAACCTACGATTTCACCCTGTTTAACCTGAATAGTAACCTCATTTACAACCTTCTTCTTCCCATAAATTTTAACGAGGTTTTCAGTTCTTATAACACTTTTCATTTCAGCAACAGGTTCTTTATCTTTTTTAGTGTTATCAGACATTATTCTTTTGGTAAAAATTTATAGATACCTTTAATATTCTGTAAGGCAATCACTTTTTCTACATTTTCATCATCATCAAAAAATACTTCTAACCCTTTAGTTTTCATTTTATTTATGTAAAAATCTTTTCGTTCTGTTTCTGATTTTTTCAGAAAGCTTTTTGTGACATCATTAGCATTAATATAGCAAAGTCTTTCGTTCTCAAGATTCAACATAATCTTATCCGCAAAGAGATAATTTAACTTTTTTGTCTGGTCTTTACTTTTAAAGTGAATTTCTCCATTCTTTATAAGATAAAGTTTATCAATAGTTTCTTCATTAAAAAAAATGTGAAATTCTTCAGCAAGGGCATCAGATGTATCACTATAGAATCGTGGGTTTCCAAGAAGCACCGCTTTCTTATCGTCCTGAAAATAAATAAGGAAACGAGAATTAGCATGCGAATCTTTCATTTCTATCTTTACATTATAAGTAGCAATAAATTTATGGTCATTATAAAAAAACTCCATCTGCTGACTATACACCTTAACAGTTCTTTTGCGTTGAAAAGTAAGTTCAGGATTATCCCTTGCAACACCATATCCTTTTTCTATATTATATCTAAAATGTTCGCACATAAGATCCATATCTTGAGTAAGGTCATTTGCAAAAATATTTCCTTCCGCTTCCACTAATTTTCTACCTCTAAAATAATTGATTTTATCAGCTCGTATGTGTTTTTGCTTCTCCATTTGACTATTTTCCTCAATAAAATAAGCTCTCCTTTCTAAAAACAATTCGTTTTCTTTATGAAAATAGGTTGCCTTCTGAGATCCAGCTTCCAGTGTATCATCAATTGCCTTAACATTCTCGGTCAGTTTAATTTTTTTATCTTTTTGAAAAATCTGCGCATTATCTGCGAAGAACTCAATATCATCATAAATTAAGTTTACATTGCCGGTGAGCGTTGTTATTGTATCGTTAGCCACTTTATCAATTTTTACCATATCAGCATTTTTAAGAATATAACGATGTGGTGTCTCATTAGCATTTATTGCTACATCACTAATACAGATTGATAATAGCAGAATAACAAATTTACCAAACAACTTTGCTTTCACTTATCTCACCTTCTGCTGAAACTTTTTGTAGTATTACATGCTCAAAATTAGAGTCAGTCCTGAGCTGCTCTCCGCATATGGTGTTTCCATCTTTAACGATTTTGACCCAGTCATCAGAAAATATTTTATCATTATTCCTATTCCATGTAAGAACATTACCAAATAAATCTCCTTCTTTGGAAAAGATTTTTATATTGCCTTTTGCAATAATAAGATTATTATTTTCATCCACCTTTGCGCTATCTGCAAAAATAGTAGAAGATAGATTCTGGCTTTGGTCAAATATTTCCAATTTTACATCTCTAAAATTCATAATATTCTTGTCAGCAAATCTTTGCAAAAAATCTGAATGGAGTATCCATTCAATCTTGTCTTGTGATGAGTTATAGACTATTAGCGTATCAGTAATTTCTGTATTGGTAAGAATCGGAGACTTTGATAGCGTGTTCTTCTCCTTACTATGGCAGGCGAGGAAAAGTAATATAAGAGCGAGTGTTAAAAGATAAAATATGAAAAATGATATTTTTTTCATTCTACACTTTTCAGGTAAGATAATAACTTATGAATTGCTTCTTGATATATTCCTTCTTTTTTTAGCACAAATTCAATTGCTTCCCGAACAGCTCCATCTCCGCCGTCTTTGGTTGTTACAAATTTACAAATTTCTTTAATTTCCTCTGGTGCGGATTTCACGCATATTGGAAGCCCAACTTTTTCAAGCACTGGAAAGTCATTCCAATCATCTCCAACATAAATAATTTCTTTCAGATCAATATCAAAATCTTTTGCGATTTCCATAAGTTTTTTGAGCTTATTTTTTACATTTTGATAAACAAATTCTATTTTTAATATTTTTGCTCGTCTAAAAATTGATTCTGATGCTTTACCTGTTAGGATTATTGGTATTATGTCTGTTTGGTATAAAAGTCCTATTCCCAGTCCATCTTTTGTATTAAATTTCCTAAAGACTTCACCTGTATTAGTATAATATATTCCACCGTCGGTAAAGACACCGTCTATATCAAAAATCATAAGTTTGTAGGTCATAGCACACCTTTGGGTTACGGGTTAGAGGTTAGAAGTCATTTGAGATTATGCTTGAATTTTAGTCCGCCAGCTGGCGGATTGATTTATATTTCTCAATAAAGATTTTGGCATCTGAAAGTCTCTTTTCTGATAGGTAATCTAAAGTCTTCGCAATGTATAATTGTCCCACTGCCTCTATAAGTGAGACGTAAGCAATATCTAAAAAATGCGCCTTATCCTTTTGGGTCTTCCTGCCATAACTCTCACTGATATTAGAAACAATTTGCACAGCTGTTTTGTTTAAATGCAAAGTTAAATTTTTCTCTTTCTGGAAATTTATCAGTTATACGATAAACAGCTTTTACAAAACTAAGTCCATCCTGAAATATTTCCAAATCTTCCAATTTTGCCATAACCTCTAACCTCTAACCCCTAACTCCTAACTCGTAACACCTTCTTTATCTCTCCAAGCAGTTCTTGCATCTCTCCCAGGGGCAGCATTGAGAGTGCATCGCTTTTTGCTTCTTTAGGATTTGGATGAGTCTCAACAAAAAGTCCAGAAAGATGTCCTGTTGCAACTCCTGCTTTTGACATACTTAAAACAAATTCCGGACCACCACCAGAAATTTTACCTTCTGCTGGTCTTTGTAAACTGTGTGTAACATCATAAATAACCGGTATTCCAAAACTATCAATAATCTGAAAATTCCGAAAATCTACAACAAGATTATTATAGCCAAAGAATGTGCCTCTTTCTGTAACAAAAATATTTTTATTTCCCACATTATATGCTTTTTCAACGGCAAGTTTAATCTCGTTTGGAGACATAAATTGCCCTTTTTTAATATTAACCATTTTGCCAGTTTTTGCCGCTGCTTCAATCAGTTCTGTTTGACGGGATAAAAAAGCCGGGATTTGAATAACATCAACCACCTGGCTAACTGGTCCAACTTCATCAACAGAATGGACATCGGTCAAAATTGTAACATTGTAATTATTCTTAACTTTATTTAGTATTTCAAGTCCTTTTTCAATACCAACGCCTCTAAAAGATTTTCCAGATGTACGATTTGCCTTTTTATAGGATGCCTTAAATACATACTGAAAATCATATTTTTTACAGAGTTGTAAGCATTTCTTCGCTACTTCAAAGCAGATTTTTTTTGTTTCAATAGCGCAGGGACCGGCTATAATTGTAAATTTAGTATTTTTATTTATTTGCATTTTTATATTCAATTGCAGATTTAATAAATTCCCGAAAGATTGGATGGGGTTTCAGCGGACGCGATTTGAATTCTGAATGGAATTGAACTCCAATAAAAAATCTATTTGTTGTGATTTCAATTATTTCCACAAGATCTTTTGAAGGATAAATGCCAGAGATTATCATGCCTTTTTTTTCAAAAACATCTCTATAATCATTATTAAATTCATACCGATGTCTATGCCTTTCAGAAACTTGATTTTTATTATAAATATTATGTGCAAGGGAATCGGATTTCAATTTGCAAGGATATGCTCCTAATCTCATTGTTCCGCCCATATTCTTAATATGCTTTTGCTCTGGCATTAAATCTATAACTGGGTATTTTGTCTCAGGGTCAAACTCTGAACTATTTGCATTTTTGAATTTCAAAACATTACGAGCAAATTCAATAACTGCACATTGCATGCCAAGACATATTCCTAAAAATGGAATATTATTTTCACGAGCATATCTGATAATAGAGATTTTACCTTCAATGCCTCGTAAGCCAAAGCCACCTGGCACTAGGATTCCATTCACATTCTTTAATAAATCTTTTAGAAATTCACGAGGCTTGTTTGTATCTCTTGCGAATGCCTTATCTGTGTCAATATATTTGATATTTACTTTTGTTGAAAAATACATCCCAGCGTGAATCAAACTCTCAACGACACTCTTGTATGCATCTTGATGACGGACATACTTTCCGCAAAGTGCAATTGTAACTTCTTCTTCTGGATTTTTGTAATTATCAATCATCTGATTCCACTTTTTAAAATCAATGATTTTGTGTGGAATCACAAAATACTCACAAATAATTTTATGAACATTTTGCTGATAGAAAAATATGGGTATTTCGTAAATACAGGGAGTATCAAGTCCAGAAATTACACTTTTTTCAGGTACATTTGTGAAGAGAGAAATTTTTGAAATCATCTCTTTTGCCATTTTTCTTTCTGAACGACATATTAACATATCGGGTTGAATTCCGATTCCTCGCAACTTAATCACACTATGTTGAGTAGGTTTGGTTTTTGCTTCGCCAGCAGCAGATATATAAGGAATCAAAGTAAGATGTACAAAAAAGCAGTTCTCTGCTCCATAATCAAGACGAAATTGACGAATCGCTTCAAGGAATGGCAGACTTTCTATATCACCAACAGTTCCGCCAATCTCAGATATAACAATATCAGAAACTCTATCTAAACTTACAATCTTTTTCTTTATCTCATTAGTAATATGAGGAATGACTTGAACAGTTTTACCAAGATATTTTCCTTTTCTCTCATTGGTAATAACAGCATCATAGATTTGCCCGGTAGTGCAATTACTTTTCTGTGTCAAAGGTTTATCTAAAAATCGCTCATAATGACCTAAATCAAGGTCTGTCTCTGCCCCATCATCAGTAACGAACACTTCGCCATGTTGAAAAGGGCTCATCGTTCCTGGGTCAACATTTAAATAAGGGTCAAACTTTTGAATGGTAACTTCATAACCTAATTTCTTTAAAAGAAATCCAATGGACGCAGAAGCAATCCCTTTTCCAAGAGAGGATACTACACCACCTGTAATAAAAATGTGTTTGGTATTAGATTTCATAGATAGTTAATAAACCAAAAAATTATAATCTTTTGTCAAGTTTGAAAGACTAAAAGAACGAAAGAAGTTCCATAATTTTATTAGTTAGTATAAATTGATTAGAAATTTATCGGCACAGAGACAAGATAACAAAATGATGCCAATTTTTTTATCACAAAAAAATAGACCTTCAATCCGCCAGCTGACGGATTGAAGGTCGTAGAAAGTTTTACAAACTTTTTATACCCAGCCACGAAGTTTGCAAGCCTCTGCAACTCGCGATACCGCTATCATATAAGCAGCAAGTCTCATATGCACATTTTGCTTTTTATGCATTTCATAAACACCATTATAAGCAGTTGACATTTTTTGATCCAGCTTTTCATATACCTCTTCTAAAGGCCAATAATAGTTGTATGTATTCTGCACCTGTTCAAAGTATGAAACAGTAACACCACCTGCATTTGCAAGAAAATCAGGAATAATATGCACGCCATTTTTATGGAGAATTTCATCTGCTTCTGGTGTGGTGGGACCATTAGCAAGTTCACATAGAATTTTTGCCTTGACATTTCCAGCGTTCTCTTTTGTAAAAACATTTTCTAATGCTGCAGGATAAAGAATATCTACATTAAGTTCCAGTAATTCTGCATTTGTAATTTCTTTGGTTCCTGGGAATCCCGCTACTCTGCCATTTTGAAGTTTCCATTTAACCATATCTAATGAGTCAATACCGTCAGGATTATAAACTCCACCGCGAGAATCAGAAACAGCAACTAATTTGTTTGTTCCAAGAATTTCTTTAGTTAATGTAGCTGCATACTGACCAGCGTTTCCAAAGCCTTGAATGGCATAGCTTGCATTGGAGACATTAATATTTAATCTTTTTGCAGCTTCACGGACACAGTAGATACCGCCGCGTGCAGTTGCATCGTGACGACCTTGTGAACCGCCAACAGGGATTGGTTTGCCAGTAATCACACAGGGATGGTGTTCACCCCTGATAACCTCATATTCATCCATCATCCACGCCATAATTTGTGGGGTTGTATAAACATCAGGGGCTGGGACATCTTGTGTAACACCAACAACACCAGCGATTGCTCTCATATAAGCACGGGCAAGTCTCTCTTTTTCACTCTCAGACATTTCCTTGGGACTACATATAATACCGCCTTTACTACCACCAAGCGGAATATCAACAACCGCAGTTTTCCAGGTCATCCAAGCAGCCAGTGCACGAACAGTATCAACAGTTTCACCAGGATGCCATCTAATTCCACCTTTTGTTGGTCCGCGTGCTCCATTATACTGGACTCTAAAAGCTTTGAACACTTTTGTGGTGCCATCATCCATTTTAACAGGTAAAGTAACTGCAACTTCCTTCATAGGCCATCGCAGAAGGTCATGTGTTGCGTCATCAAGCTCCAACTTTTCAGCACATTCATCAAGTTGTGCTTGCGCAATTTTGAAGGGATTTAGTTCTTCCTTATTTGCCATTTGTTCCTCCGATTAATTTGATTTTAATATGATACCTTTTTTATTTCAAAAACTCAAGAATCTTTTCTAATAGCTTAGCAGGGTCAATTAACATAACATAATTAGCCATATCGCCTAAAATCTCTTTAGCATTCTCATGTAATTTCTCTGGAGCAATAATCATAACTGGAATTTTATGAATCTTGCATGAATACAAAACATCCTTAGTCGTGACATTCATCTCAGAAAGTGGCACTATTTTGTGAAGATATCCAATAATAAGTATTATCGCTTTTTGATAGAAGTTCAATATACTTCCCATGATTATCAGCCCCATTTCCCAGAGGTAAGGTCTCATAACCTCTTACCACTAGATTTGTCAGGAACTAGGAATCTGTTCCTTCCAAGTAGCCCCCTACTTTTGCTTTTTTCATGTTGTCCTCCTTGATTTTATTTTATGTTTTTCAGCATTAAATATTTTCGTATCAAGATTTTTTCAATTTATTTTTTTTCAAATCATCAATTCTCCTTCTTAATATATTGTAACTTATGGTTGCTTTAGAACCTGCTTTTCTATTCTCAAATTGTAAATCTACTCTTTTTTCTGATTCAATGACAGTAAATCTATTTTCTTTACTTACATCATTCAATTCGTTTTTATTTGTTTTTTGCATCAAATCCTTAAATTTTGTTTGGTAATCCAAAATTCTTGCAAATATTTCCCAATTCTCCTTGCCACTTGGAGGAGAAATAACTTTATTTACAGTCTGAAATAAATCATTATTATTTACAAATCTTCCATTGGTTTCTGCAAATGTTGAAAGAGGCAGAACAACATTTGCCATCTTTGCAGTTTCAGTAAGATAATTATCTGCTACCAGAAGAAAGTCAAGACTATTTAACCAATTATATGTTTCCAGTTTATTGTCATATAAGGGGTCTTCACCAAGAATCAAAGCAGATTTGATACTTGAAACTTGAAATTTGAAACTTGATGGGACAAATCCATAATACTGTAAAGTTGGTTTGTTAGCCAATTCTGAACAAGTTATAATTCCTGAACCTTCTTCTCCTACATCTCCTTTAAGCATATTTAAATTAAAAATTGAAGATTGGGTATTAAAGTCCAAAAGACTCTCAGAATAAACAAAAATCACTTTTCCAGTTTTTGCTATTAACTCAGCAAATTTTTCATACTCAATTGTGTGAACTTCTTTCTGAAGCTTCCGATTATATTCTACGAAATTTTCTATACAATCAGCAACATAATTGACATTGTGATATCTATTTTCTAAAAAATACTTAGCGAATTGATTGAAAATCTCTAAATAATTATCTGACTTAATATAATAATCTGCGATTCGGTTGAACTTACTTTCCTCTGGAGAGATGACCAACAATTTTTTCCCTGCTCTAACTGCCTGCACAATCTTTATTCCAAGAGTATGTGGCACATCCCCAATTAAAACTATCAAATCTGTTGAAAGTAAATCAGATGTTGGATTGGGCGAATAATTAATTCCTAATTTCTTCTGGATTATAGAACCGTTCAATTCCCATGAATATTTTCTTTGAATCTGATATTTTTGTGCAATTTTGTTAATTAAATATAATTCTTCATTAGTGAAATTCCCATTACTAAAGATAGCAGAATTTATGCCAAATGCAGGCAATTTCTCGGTAATTAATTTGAACGCTTCGTCCCAACTACATTTTTGCAAAGTATTATTTTTACGAATAAGTGGTGTGGTTAAACGCTTATCTCCCTGTAATACCTCATATCCAAAATGAGCATTAAAACAAATATTATTTTCAGTAATAGGACTTTCTGCAGCCTCTGCCTTCATAATAATATTCCCGACATTCATAAATTTTACCTGACAGCCACTGCCGCATAGTCCACAAGTTGTAGTAGTCTCAGAGAAGTCTATGGGTGCAGTTTTAAGTTGCGTATTCTTGGCTGATAGAGCTCCAACCGGGCAGACATCAATACATTTTCCGCAGGTTTCACAGGATGTTTTAAGAAGTGACTCGCCAAATTCAGGAGCCACCAAGGTGCCAAAACCACGATAAATATATCCTAATGCACCTACACCTTGAATTTCAAGGCAAGTCCTGACACATCTTCCACATTTGATACATTTATTCGGGTCACGAAGAATAAAGGGATGAGTCTCATCAATTGGATGCTTGTTTATCTCTCCTATAAACCTTGTTGCAATTGCATCGTAGTCAGTGGCATATTTTCGTAATTTGCAAGTTTTGTTAACATCACAGCCACACTCAATACATCTCTCAGTTTCATCAAAAACTTCTTTTTCTGTGAAGGCTTTCTCCACCTCCTCAAAACTTTTTATTCTGGTCTCAATATCAACAACCGCACTTTTAATACGAGTTTTCTTTTCGTATTTCTCATACTCAATTGGGGACAATTGAGTTACAGATTCTGCTTTTTTGCTATTAAACATATCCTTTACAGGCACAACTTTTTTACCAGAAAGAAATTGATTTATACTTTGAGCAGCGGTATATGCATCTGCAACACATTCAATAACAGTTGCAGGACCGCGAGTTATATCCCCACCAGCAAATATCTTATCAATATTTGTCTGCATTGTCTCTTCATTGGCAACGATTGTGCCCCATTTAGTTAATTCAAGATTTTTAGAGTCTATTTTAGAAGTTTCTTCCAGAAGAAATTTCGTATCAGGAAACTGGCTAATTGCAGGAATAACAGTATCCACTTTCATTATGAATTCTGAGTTTGGAATTGGGATTGGACGACGGCGGCCACTGCTATCTGGTTCGCCCAGTCGCATTTTTAAACACTGCATTCCAATGACTTTACCATCTTTCCCCAGAATTTTAGTAGGATTTTGAAGGAGATATAGTTCAATACCTTCTTCTTTTGCTGCTTCAATTTCTTCTTTTTCAGCTGGCATTTGTTTCTCGGCTCTGCGATAAACAATCATAACTTTTTCAGACCCGAGACGAAGGGCTGTTCTCGCAGCATCAATAGCAGTATTTCCGCCACCAATTACGGCAACGATTTTTCCAACTTCTTTGATTTTATTTTCTACAACTGCTTTAAGAAACTCTACACCAAAGTAGCAGCCATCTAAATTTTCACCTTCAATACGCATTTTCATAGCCTTTTGTGCACCAAGACCCAGGAAAATCGCATCATATTCTTTATAAAGGAATTGTAGTGTAAAATCTCTTCCTAATCTTTCATTATTTTTTATATCAACACCTAATTTTTCAATCAACTCAATCTCTTTATCTAACACATCTTTTGGTAATCTATATTCAGGAATTCCATATCTCATCATACCACCGCTTTTAGGATTTGCTTCAAAAATAGTGCAATGATGACCTTCAGTTGCAAGATAGTAAGCCACTGTTAAACCCGAAGGACCTGCACCAACAATTGCCACTTCTTTACCTGTGCTCGGTTTTTTTTCAGGGATAAAAGTTCTTTCTGCGTCTTCAATATCTTTATCGGCGGCAAATCGTTTTATCTGTCTAATCGCAATTGGTTCTTCAACAATCTGTCTGCGACATTCCTGCTCACAGAAGGCAGGACAGACTCTACCGACCGAAAGTGGAAGTGGAAGTCTTTCCTTTATCAATTTTACTGCTTCGTGATATAAGCCATCATGAATCAATGCGATATATCCTTGAATGTCAACATGAGCAGGACATTTAAGAGTGCAAGGAGCAGTACAATCTGCATAATGGTCTGAGAGCAAAAGTTCCAAAGCCATTTTTCTGGCAGAATGAACATTTTCATTATCAGTTTCAATTTCCATCCCGTCCTGAACTTCTGTCGCACAAGAAGGTACAAATCCTCTTGCACCTTTCACTTCTACCAGACAAACCCAGCAAGAGCCAAAGGGTTTTAAATGTTCGTCATGACATAAAGTCGGAATTTCTATACCATTTTCTTTAGCTACCTCAAGGATGGTTTGTCCATCCTGGGCGATTACTTCTTTTCCATTCAATTTAATTTTCACATTTGCCATCTTAAGTAGTGAATTAGTAAATTAGTGAATTGGTAAATTAGTTACCAGTTCACCAATTCACAAGTTTACAAGTTTCTGATTGCCTCAAATTTGCAAGCATCCATACAAGCGCCACATTTTATGCATTTTTCCTGGTCAATTTTATGAACAGATTTTTTCTCGCCTGAAATTGCATCAACAGGACATACTTTTTTACACATCTGGCATCCAACACATTTTTCAGGAATGATTTCATATTTTATAAGCTGTTTACAAACTCCAGCTGGACAATGTTTATTTTCAATATGTTCTTTATACTCATCCTTAAAATATTTGATTGTAGTCAAAACAGGGTTTGGAGCGGTTTGTCCCAAGCCGCAGAGAGAGGCTTTCTTAACTTTTTCAGATAAATCGGATAGAAGTTCTATGTCATCAGGCTTTCCATCACCTTGAGTTATTCTGGTTAAGATTTCCAGCATTCTTTTAGTTCCGATTCTACAAAAAGTGCATTTCCCACAAGACTCATTCTGTGTAAAATCGAGAAAAAACCTTGCCATATCCACCATACAGGTAGTTTCATCCATAACGACCATTCCACCTGAGCCCATAATTGCACCTGTTGCAGTTAACGAATCATAATCAACAGGGGTATCAAGCAGACTTTCTGGAATACAGCCGCCGGAAGGTCCTCCGAGCTGGACAGCTTTGAATTTCTTGTCACCGATAATCCCGCCACCAACCTTAAATATCACATCTCGTAGAGTCATTCCCATAGGAACTTCAACGAGTCCGCCTTTCTTAATTTTTCCAGTAAGAGCAAACACCTTTGTGCCTTTACTTTTTTCAGTTCCATATTTAGCAAATTCAGATGCACCATTACGGATTATCCAGGCGATATTAGCAAAAGTTTCAACATTATTTATATTAGTAGGCTTACCCCATAATCCTGAATTAGCAGGATAAGGTGGTCTGATATTTGGCATTCCTCTTTTGCCTTCAATAGAGGCAATCATAGCAGTTTCTTCACCACAAACGAATGCGCCTGCACCTTCTTTTATATCAATTTTCAGGTTGAAATCTGAATCAAAAACATTATTTCTCAGAAAACCTCGCTCTTCCGCTTGTTTAATAGCAATTCTAAGCCGTTTTAATGCAAGTGGATATTCTGCTCTGCAATAGATATATCCTTGCTCTGCTCCAATTGCATAAGCAGCGATAAGCATACCTTCTATAACACTATGAGGGTCGCCTTCCAAAACGCTTCTGTCCATAAAAGCCCCAGGGTCACCTTCATCAGCATTGCAGATAATATATTTTCTATCTCCCCTTGCTTGATGGGCGAATTGCCATTTCAATCCAGTTGGGAAACCTGCGCCACCTCTGCCTCGTAAGCCAGATTTTTTGATCTCTTCTATAACATCCTCTGGCTTTTTCTCTTTTAGAACCAGTTGAATCGCTTTATATCCATCTTGTTCTATGGAATCATCAATGGATTCAGGATTTATTATTCCACAATTTCTAAGTACAATTCGTGTTTGATACTTAAGAACCTCATCTTCCTTTCCCCCAAGTTTATCAGAGAAGATAATTTTTTCAGTCTTTGGTTTTTTATCAATAAGATGAGCCTGCAGAATTTCATCTACTTCATTGGGCTTTACTTCTCCATACATAGTTTTACCAAATTGTTCATCATCTATTTCAACAAGAACTTCTTTATAACACATTCCAATACAGCCGGTTTTTTCCAATTTCACATCCAATTTATTCTTATCTAAAAATTTATTTATTTCATCAAAGACTTCCAAGCCGCCAGCTGCAATGCCACAGCTGGCAAGTCCAACTTTTATTTTAGTTATATTACTTTCCAAATTATCTCCCTTGATATTTTACCATAACCTAACATAATTTTAATTCATGATGCCTATCAAGTAAATAAATCTGAACAACTGAGTTACTTAAGAAATTAAAACAATTAAACATTTTCTAATAAAGTACAGAATTTCTAAATCCAAATTTCTAATGACAAATAAAATGTCAAAGTTCCAAAGTCCAAAATCAGTTTTTCTTCCGTTTTGACTTTATAACTATTGAGGAGAAAATTAAATTTACCCCGTTAGATAATTTTATTATGTGAAATAATAAAAATCTAATAGGACAAATATCTAACGGGGTAAATTTAATTTTTGGAGTTTTATTTGAAATTAGAAATTTGAAATTAGTCATTTTCAATTTTTCCCTCTTTGGAAAATGTAAATAGGCATCTAATATTCTGTTAATATCTTCTTAACCTTTTCTGAAGTTAGTCGTCCATAGGCTTTATCGTTAATCATCATTACAGGGGCTAAGCTGCAACATCCAAGGCAAGCAACTACTTCAACGGTAAATTTTAAATCGTCTGTAGTTCCACCCGGTTTTACATTCAATTCATCAAATATAGTATCTGCGATTTTTAAAACATTCGCCACATGACAGGCTGTCCCATGACAGATTCTTATAATATTTTTTCCAATAGGTTGCAATCGAAATTGAGTATAAAAGGTGACTACACCATAGATTTCACTTACTGGAATTTTTGTATTCTTTGAAATGTATTTAATTGTTTCTTTAGATAAATATCCCAATTTAGTTTGAATACTTTGTAATATTGGAATCAGGCTTCCAGCCCTATCTTTATACTGTTCCAAAACTTCATCTATTTTTGCTACATCATTATCAGTCATCAATTTATCCTTTACCAGATTTTTGACATTTTGGAAAGGGATACTTTTTTACAGTCAAGTTATTTAAAATTTGCTCTCTTATAAACTTTCTTCCCTGAAATGATTTTAATTCTTTATCTCGCTTCATTGCTTTAGATTTTGTTGCAAAAATTTCATGATAGACTAATTTCCATGGAACAAATCTGGAAGTCTAACCCTGTACCCCTTTGTTGTGAAAATTGAAAATAGATTCTTCTCTCTAAATTATTTGTATAACCTATATAGATTTTATTGTATTTCGGTGAATGTAACACATAAGTATAATATTTATTCCTTTCACTCATTTTACTCAAAAAAAATGGCTCCACAGGAGGGATTTGAACCCCCGACCAAGTGGTTAACAGCCACCTGCTCTACCGCTGAGCTACTGTGGAACTTTATTTAGATACTTTCTCAAAGTATAAAAAATTACTGTCAAGAAAAAATTAAAGCTATATCTTATTATATTATTTAAGCGATCAGCCTATTTTTCTCTTCTGAAAGCGAATCTGGTTTAATCTTAAAAATTGGTTTACCTCTCTTAGCAATAACATCTTTTGTAATATAGCATTCCCGAACATCCTTCAGATCAGGGACTTGATACATAATATCAATCATAATTGATTCCATAATTGCACGAAGGCCTCGGGCTCCAGACTCCCGCTTCATAGCAATTTCTGCTATCGCCTCTAATGCATCATCTGTAAATTTTAGGGAAACATTTTCTAAAGCAAATAACGCCTTATACTGCTTACTTAAAGCGTTTTTGG
>JAYEOL010000003.1:25052-28504 GCA_034722995.1 Candidatus Cloacimonadota bacterium
CCTTCTCAAGAATTGTATAACAAATAGAAATACAGTTATTACAGATATTACCATTAATACCACGAATAAGTTTTTTTACCTCGCTTCGCGATTTCCCGCAAAAAGAGCATCTTAATTCATCCATTTTTATTTCCTTTTATAATTATTAAGCCACAATCCCCGATTAAATCTGGGACACTAAGGCACTAAGAAATTAAAGTATAATTCTTTTAATCCAATCTTTTATGAGAGGAACATTAAAATTAATAATAAAGCCAAGACGCTTACCGGTTAATTTTAAATAACTAAGTAATTGCGCTTCCCAAATAGGATTCATTTCATCTACAGCTTTCAACTCACAAATTATAAGTTCTTCCACAAGAACATCCAAACGCAAGCCTTCGTCAAATTTAATCTCATCATATATAAGTTGGAATAGATACTTGTCTTTGATATTTTAATTCCCGTTTAGAAATCTCGTGACAAAAACAAACTTTACCCCGTTGGATATTTTTAGAAGATTTTACAATTATGCTCATAAATATAACAATTAACCATCTATTTTCACTAGTATTTCCTTTTTACAATTACTTCGTCAATAACTCCATATTTTTTAGCTTCTTCTGCGCTCATAAAGAAATTTCTATCTGAATCTTTTTCAATCTTCTCAATAGTCTGCCCTGTATGTTTATGTAATATTCTATTAATTCTATCCTTACTTTTAACAATTTCTCTTGCATGGATTTCAATGTCAACAGCTTGTCCCTGAACACCGCCTAAAGGTTGATGAATCATAATCCTGGAATTAGGGAGTGCAGACCTCTTTCCCTTTGTGCCAGCAGCGAGCAGCAAAGCTCCCATACTTGCAGCCTGACCAATACAAATAGTGCATATATTCGGTTTAATATACTGCATTGTATCATATATTGCTAAACCAGAAGTAACAATTCCTCCAGGACAATTGATATACATAAAAATGTCATTCTTTGGATTATCTGCTTCTAAATGAAGAAGTTGAGCAATTATAGTATTCGCAGCACTGTCATCAATTATTGAACCTATAAATATGATTCTATCTTTTAGTAATCTGGAATAGATGTCATAGGCTCTTTCACCTCTTCCAGTTTGCTCAATAACCATAGGTATTAATTTCATATAACCTCATCATTCCTGCCTATCGGCAGACAGGTTTTTTACACAAATCTTACTGTGTTTTCAATATTCTTCAATATTTTTTCATTAATAAGGTTCATCTTTATAGCATCCTTATTAATTTGTTTTTTATACAATTTTTTATATTGCTCAATATCCATATTCATACTATTCGCAGCTTTCTTTATTTCATTTTCAATCTCATCGTCATTTACTTCAACCTTTTCAAGCTCCCGTAATTTTTCCAAAACATAATAAACACGAAATTCATTCTCAGCGTACTTCCTGTAAACCTTTTCCATCTTTTTAATATTTTCCTGTCCGCCAGCTTGCGGATGATTTCTATTTTCGGATTGATTTACCATTTTTGAGACATAATCATTAACTATTGACTCAGGCAATTCAAATGGATTTACTTCAATGATTCTTTGTAAAATTAATGAACTTTTTTTGTTCTCATTTCTGATTTTAACCTGTTCATCAAATCCCTTTTTTATTTCTGCTTTTAAATCTTTTAAGGATTTATAATCTCCAACATCCTTTGCAAATTCATCATCTAAGGCTGGCAGTTCAATCTTCTTAATAGAGTTTATTTTAAGGGATACTTTTATTTCAGTGAGTTTTTCTTCAGGTTTTCCCGTTCTCCGTAGTCCCACCCCGCTTAAATCGGGGGTCTTCGGGACGAAGGATGAAGTTGGAGAAAGTTCAATGGTAGTATCTATAACATCTCCTAATTTAGCACCTGTAAGGTCCTTATCAAATTTTTCTCCAAAATTTTTAGTTCCGAGCCTGTAAGAAATTTCTTCTTGCTTTGAAACTTTTTTATCATCATATTTTTCAACTTGATAATATATCAAATCATTAACTTCTGCTGAGGATTCTTTATCAATAATTTTTGCATAGGTTTGCTGTAATCTTTTCAGTTCATTTTCTATCATCATTTTAGTTACCTTTTCTGGTTTGAAGGGAATTTCAAAGTCTCTATACTTTTTTAATTCAACATCAGGTTTAACTTCAAATTTAAAATCTATTTTTAAGTCTTCACCGGGACTCCAATCAAAATTTTCTAAAGCGCCCTGATTTATCGGAAAAATTTTTTCCTTCTCTAATTCCAATAATGCTTGCCTATAATATTTAGGAATATATTCCTCAAGGTAACCTGCTTTGATTTGTTGTTTATATATGCTTTCTATCATTGATATAGGTGCTTTGCCTTTTCGGAAACCTGGCAGAATAGCATAACTACGATATTTTCTAACTGTTGATTGATAATCTTTATTTGCTGTTTCTTTTGAAATTACAATATTCAGTTTTCTTTTACATTCACTTAATTTTTCTAAATTTGATTTTATCAAGAAATCTCCTTTTGATTTTCATTCCTATCCCGATAAATTGGGAGGTGCGAAAGAGGGGATTTGAACCCCTATCCCGATAAATCGGGACTGGATTCTAAGTCCAGCGCGTCTGCCAATTCCGCCACTTTCGCTTCATAAAATAAATTAACATCATTTTACTACTTTGTCAAAGTTGATAAAAAGGTATCAAGGATTATTCTAAAAAAGCGATATTTGCTTTTAATTTTTCAGAAGTAATTTCCAAATTTTCTTTTCGCTCTCTTTCTCTCTGTACAACATCTTGGGGTGCATTATTTATAAAATCCTTATTATTCAATTTTTTTACACAATTATTCAAATTACTTTCAACTTGAGATAGTTTTTTCAGAAGACGGTCTCTCTCCTTTTCCAAATCAATAACTCCAGCTAAGGGCATATAAATTTCAATATCATCAATAACTGTTGTTGCAGATTTTGAGGGCTTAACAACATCATCCCCAATATAAATATCCGATACCTTAGCCATAATCTTTATATAATGCCGATTATCTTGAAGAATTAATCTTTTACCACCGTTGACAACCTTTATAACAATCTCAACTTTTTCTCCGGGAGGGACATTCATATCTTTTCTAATCCCTCTTATTGATGTAATAACCTTAATTATCAGCTCCATTTTCTTAGCATCTTCTGGGAACAATTGCTCCTTGTCTGCAACTGGAAATGATACTTGCATAATTGATTCAGCTGTAGAGTCAGAACAAAATTTCTGAATTCGTTGCCAAATCTCTTCTGTAATAAATGGCATAATAGGATGAAGCATCCTTGCAGAGTAATCCAATACATTCAACATCAGATATTTAGCAGTTCTTTTTATTGAAATATCATCAGAATGATAAAATCTATCCTTAATAATTTCAAGATACCAAGCACAATAGTCATTCCAGAAAAAGTTGTATAGTATATGAGCAGCATCATTAAATCTAT
>JAYEOL010000004.1:0-18329 GCA_034722995.1 Candidatus Cloacimonadota bacterium
ATTTCTAAATTTTCTTTGGTAACATCATCTATATGTAATTTTTTATCTAAAGTATCTATATCAGACTTAATTGTATCCGATACTGGAATTGCAGTCAAACTGTCAGGAATAAAGCTCAGACTATCCTGAATATTTGTTTCAAGACTATCCTCAATAAAATTATGGTAAAGTATATTGAGAGAATCCAGTTGTTCATTCAAATTACTTAATTGATTGATGATTTTATCATATATTGCGATTGTTGAGTCCGGTAAAGATAGATTCAAATTATAGTATTCAGCAATATTGAATTGGGCTTCAACAAGTTCAAGTATATCATCGGAATTTTGTTTTGATTCATAAGCAATGAATTGATTAGCAGTCTTGATTTTTTTTAAAGCATCTGCCATTAATTCTTTATCAATTTTTTTAGATTTTACTTTTTGAAATTTCTCTACAGCATTTTGATAATTATGAAGTAGAGAAAAATATATATCTCCCCAATAATAATACGCTATATCTGCAATTTGTTTCCCTTTATTTTCGTTAATTAACTTCTCAAAAATTGAAAATGCAGTTTCTGTATCTTCTAAATAAGCATAACAAATTCCGATGTTCAAATCAATTTCATTAATCTTATCATCAATTATTTCATCTTTCTTTAGCTTTTTGAATTGTTTCTCTGCCTTTTTGTATTGGTTTAACTCCATATAAATCTTACCAATATAAAATCTTGTATCTAACCTCATTCGTTTGGGGGGACTGTTTGAAAGAAGCTTATTAAAAATGACCAATGAGTTATCATATTCTTCATTTTGATATTCAATTTGTGCGTATTGGAAAAGAGCGTTCAGGTAGGATTCTTTTGAGATTTTCTTTTCAATTAAAGTCTGGAGAATTGCTTTTGCCGGGACATAATTCTTTTCTTCAAGATAATATTTTGATAGATATAGATATGCTTGTTCGCGGCAAGGCATAAATTTATCATTGTTGAAAATAATATTAAACTGGGTTTTTGCTTCATCAATTTTTTTTAGTTTAAGATATGTTCTTGCAAGGTATAGTTTAGTTAAAGGGTATGATGGACTTTCATTGTAATACTGTTCAATTTCCTGAAATTTCTTCAACGCTTTCAGATAATTCTCTTGTTCAAAAAAGCATCGTCCCATTAAGAAGATAGCATCGTCCACATATCTGCTTTTTGGGTATTCCTTTATAACATAAGTGCATTTTGCAATAGATTTTTCAAATGTCTTTTTAATGCTTGAATTTACTTTATTATTGTTTTTTTCTTTGGCTGTTTTTGCTTCTGTATAGTATCTTTTAGCATTGTAAAAGGTGTTAAAATATACATCATAGTAACCACAAGAACTGATTAAGGTAAATATTACAATTAAATAGATTTTTTTCATTGGAAATTTTTTCTTTAAATGCATGCTTTTAAATCTAACATAATATATTAGCTGATGATCAAGTATTTAACAATGTGACCGTAAGAGTGTTGAAGAATTGATTATGGGACTATATCCACTTTCTGCAAAGGAATTGGAAGGACAGTTTGAATATTTAAATTAGGGACGCATCTTCTGAGGAGTCGTCATGGATTCATCCTTCGCAATAGCAGTTCTACTGCTATGAAGAACGGACCACTCCATGACGAACTTAATTATCCTTTACGATAATTCAAAGCAGAAAATTGGCGCAGCGAACTTGAGACTCGTTTCGCTGCGCACATAGTATCGTTTCTTTTCACTTATTCCAAATTTCCTATAACCCTTTCCACTTCTTCCAAAATTTCACAAGATTTAACTAATTCTTTCATTCTTGTATGGTCAGAGTATAAGGGACGGTCTTCATCAAGGAAATCCACATATTTCCTAATTACCTTTTTCGCTGTGGCTACACCTTTACCTGGATTAAAATCTCGGAAATCTAAAGCTTGCGCTGCTGCCATGAATTCTATTCCCAGCACTCCATAAGCATTATCTAAAATCTGGTCATTTTTGATAGCAGTATTCATTCCCATAGAAACAAAATCTTCCTGGTCAGCAGCAGCAGGAATAGATTGAATAGAAGCAGGAACAGAAAGGATACGCTGTTCAACAATTTGCATACATGCAGTATACTGACTGAGCATTAATCCAGACATCATACCAGCTCCCTTTGTTAAAAATGGAGGTAATCCAATACTCAATGCTGGATTCGTTAAACGGTTGAGTCTTCTTTCAGACATAACACATACCATAGTTACAGCAGCACTTATCATATCCATAGGTAATGAAACAGGGCTTCCTTGAAAATTGGCTCCTGTTATTGTTAATTTGTATTCTGGGAAGAAAACAGGATTATCACCCACACCATTAAGTTCTATTTCTACTTGACTTTTGGCGTAAGCTACAGCATCGTGGACTGCACCAATTACTTGTGGAGTGGAACGCATAGAATAGGCATCCTGAACCTTCATTTTAAATTTGCCAGTTAGAAGGTCGCTTCCTTCTACACATTTATTCAGAGCTTTAGCGGTTCTAACAGCTCCAGAAAAGCCTCTTATCTGGTGTAAACGAATGTCATAAGGCTTCATATTGGCATATAATGCTTCCAGTGTCATTGCACAGGCAATTTCTGCTTGTTTAAGCCAGCGATTGATATCATATAATTGAATAGCGCTCATAGCAGTAAGTAAGTTTGAGCCATTAATAGCAGCCAGTCCATCTCTGGCTTTTAACCCTGGAATAGTAATTCTTGCTCGTTCCATTGCAACTTTGCCGGGTAACTTTTCTCCTTTGTAATATGCCTCCCCTTCACCCATTAGCAAAAGAGCAAGTTGAGCCATTGGAGCCAAATCTCCACTTGCCCCAACAGAACCTTTCTGACATACAACAGGGGTAACGCCTTTGTTCAACATTTCAATAAAAGTTAGAGGAATTTCAGGTCTGCATCCTGATTTTCCTTTGGCAAGGACATTTATTCTGCTTGCCATTGCTCCACGAATATATTCAATAGGTGCTGGGTCACCGATACCAGCTGCGTGATTATAAATCAAATACTTCTGAAATTGTTTCGTCTGCTCATCATCCAATACCACTTCAGAAAATTCGCCTATACCAGTATTGACTCCATACATAATTTCATGTCTTTGAATCTTTTCTTCCAGCATAGCACGACATATATTAATCTTTTTCAAAGCTTCTGGATGAAGCTCAACCTTTTCATTGTGCCTAGCGATTTGAACCAGTTTTTCAACTGTTAATCCTGAGCCATCTAATACTATAGCCATATTAATCCTCCAATGTAATAAATTTTTATGTTTTTAAATATAGATTATAAATTCTTTAAAATTAAAGAATTTTTGTAAAGAAAATATTTGTTAAAAATCAGAGCATAAAATATCCGATTTTTGCCTGAACTCTATTCAAAAATAATGGATATGCTCTTTATTCGGCAAACTTACAAGTATTTCACGGATACCTAATTTTGCTCCTAATTGTCTTTTTAGAAGGCAGATAATTAGTCTTTAAAAAGGGTATTAAAATTTTTCTAACTTCAGAGAAGTTGAAAAAAATGCTTTCATTAATGTATAGCATTTGATTTTCCATTCTATAGGCAATTATCAGCGTTCAGTTTTATTAACTTCATTTCTTGTTTTAGAATCTCTTTACAAGAGCAAAGGTTATTTTCTCGCTTTTAGGATTAAAGTCAATATGAAAAGAAAAATCCTTTTTGACAGTTAAATTTTTGTTATATTTAGCAGTAGAACGAACCGCTTTAATCATGCTTATTACTCTATTTGCAATCATAGCGCCGATAGTAAATTTTGCTAAAATCTTAAATTTGTTTTTCTCACGCCGCAACTCTCCATATCTATACCAGATATCTTCTGAGTGCCAATTCCATTCTTCATTCCCTTGATAAAGATTATTATAAAGGAATTCGTCGTGGTCTTCTTGATTCCATTTCTCTAAATCATAACTTTGCAATTGTGAATCTGTAAGTCCGAGTCTCCACCTTGCATATATTCTGGCATTATTATTATATTCTGTACTGGAAAAGTAATGTTGAAGATCTTTGTAATATTGAGCACTACCATTTGCAATATTACTTCCAGAATATGCAGATGCATATATTTTGTAGTCTCTTTCTGCCCAGTCTGCTTCCTGTAAGAATCCAAAATATCCAAGCCAGAGAATAGTCTCGCTTGCAAGACTAATAAGAGCTGAAGTATTATTTTTGGAGTAAAATTCTCCAGCACCTGGCAACAAGGAAGAAAGCAAGGCTGCTTTTGTTTTTGACTTTAGCTGTTGTGCGGAAAGCGTAGAGCATAATAAAAAAATTATTGTTAATATAAATAAGATTCTTTTTTTCATTTTGCAATACCAATTTTTACCAATCTTTTCTGACTCCCGACCTTAACAATTGCAAAATAAATGCCAGAAGTGATTCTGTCTATATTCCAAACATAGTCCTCGTTTATGTATGCTTGAATTTCTTTTTCATCCTTAAAAAGTAATTTTGCAGTCAAATTATAAATATGAATACTTGAGTATGTCTCTTCTGGCGAGTTTATTCTGATTCTTACATCGCCTTTTTTAGCAGGATTGGGGAATGCAATAATTCGTAAATATTCAGTAGAGTCAGGTTTTCCTTTAGTTATTTCATTCAAACAGCTCCACCTTTCAGGTCCATTTTTGTAGCCATTCCAGTAAATTTCAGATTCCCCGACAGCTTCATTATCAAACGAGAAAATTTTTATTATTGAGTCCGATACTGGAAAATAAATATATGTTGAATCATCTGTGAAATTGATGTATGGAGATGAATGAGAATATCCGAGTGAAAAACTATATTCCGGGACTATCACACAATCTTCTGAAATAGCTTGTGTCCAGTTAGATGCAGTTGGTAGAAAGAGAGATATGTTTTCAGGCAATAGAGATTTTCCAATTATTGGTAAAACTGAAGGTGAGTAATTAACTGCATTTGGGATTATAGGAAATTTTTCTAATAATGCACCATTGGGTTGAATTGCAAAGATTGTATTATCTGCCGTAAACACAATATCATGTATGCCATCGTTATTAACATCACCAAGGGCAATGTTTGAAATTTTACTAAAATTATAACTTTCCTCTGCAAAAATTTTCTCTATCTTATCCTCTTCAATCTTGTAAATAGAGCCGCCAGCATCCTGGAAATAGATAACCTGGGTTGAATCTTTATTTTCAATTACAGGATAAAATTCCCCAAAATTTGATGAAATAGAGAATTCTGCAATAGGAGGAATTGATAAACTCGTATCATAAATTGCAATTGTATTGGGATAATTTAGAACGACAATTTCCCGTCTGGAATTATTATATGCAATTTTAGGATTATTTGCATATTCCTTATCATAAAACATTAGATTATTATTTACTATCTTATATATTGTTATATGGTTCTCTGTCGGGACTAATATCTTATTTTTTGAAATAGCAATAGGGGAGTCTGATATTATATCATTAGTGTATGTTCCAAATGAGGAAAGATATGGGTAATTATTTAGGTTAAAATTTACCAATGCAATTGAGTCTTCAAATGCAACTATGATAAAGTTATCTGTTTCTCTTTTTAATAAAGAGATGGGTTGAGATATTCTTTTATTAAAACTATAAGGAAAATCTTCAAAAATGTCATTATTGATAGTAAGCATAGAATCTGAGGTAAAAGCTATATTTTTTGTGCCAAATATTGAATCCTCAAAAAATAGAATCTCATTATCTGGATTGAACTTACTTGCAGGAGTGATTGATTTTATATTGCTATATAGTTGATATTGGAACTTAAAGCTCATAGTAGTTCCATAATTGCTGATGTCAAAAATTTCCATTAAAGAATTTATATTCTCATTACTAAATGAGTTTGGTGTAGTTGTTGGTCCAAAGTGATAATTATGAAATCTATTAGAATCACCTGGAGTCCATATACCGGGTTTTGTTTTGAAAAAGGGCTCATACAGAGTCCCAGCAGCATAATTTGAGTATGGATTTCCAATATCCCAGATACCATCTGCTTCCAACAATTTTACACCTTTTCGGCCAGATTTTCCATTAACAGAATTTGCCTCAAACCTACTATATGGCTTTCCATCTACATAAACGATTTCATCATAAATTACATAATCATCAATATGCCAGATACACAGTCCACCATTTGTTTCAGCTTCAAGATATGGGTCATAAGTAGGAAGCATAAAATCATATTCATTGTTTGGCAGCCAGTTTGTAGTGTCGGCAGGATATAGTGGAACTCTCTTAGTAACATCATCAAGTTTTATACCAGTTGTTCCATCTCCATCAATATCAGTCTCGCGATTCTCCAATAAGAAATATTCCTCATCATTAATTGGGATTTTGATAAACTGAGGATTTGCAGTAAAAGGAAATTCAGCAGCATCAATTAATATTTCCTTTGGGGAAGTAACTTCAACATATTTTCCCGAATTCTTGAATGCATTTTCCCATATAAGTAATCTTGACCAGACAGACGGTAGGATTGGGAGTGCTCCTTCTATAACAATAGTATCTTGCGGACTTACTGTGGCGTCTATAGAAACCACAGCTGTCATTCCGCCGCTATCCATAATATCCCAGTAGCCCACAGCAGGAAACATATTGTTTGTATTGTATAAATCAACAAAGCCAAGACTATGTCCGAATTCATGAACCATTTCCGCAATTGGTGCTCCAAATCCGAACTGGTAATGTCTACTTTTGTAAAAGTCTTGTGAGATTGTTTCTGGCACATTTGCTGCTTCCTTGATATATGTTGTATCACCAGCACTATTTGTAACAGCGATTGAATCATCCTCTAAACTAATAAAGAATGAGGGAAGGTCACAAGGTGTGTCCCAAAAAACATCATGCTGCCAATCAGAACCTGCATGAATTAGCATAATGTGATTGTAGTCAGAAAAGTTAATATCAGAAGTTTGAGGAAAATTTGTTGTATCTGCTGAAATTATAGCATCTTTGAAATATTCAGTAAATCTTTCAGTTTTTAAATTCCAATCTTCAGTATCTGGATTATAATAAGCCATTTCATGAGGGAGATGATACGCTGTATCGGCTTTATTAGGAAATATTTTAAAATGGAAATTAACTTCAGTGAAAGGGTCAAATGAGTTTAAGACGCCTAAACTTGCAGTTTGATAATAGTATTGCATTGCAATGATACATTGATGAAAATATGTAGAGTCATGAGGAGGAGAACCAATTGTTCTAACTGAATCTAATTCGCTATTTTCATCAGTAAAATAATCATAATCGCTAAAGTCAAATTTTCCATTTCCTGTTGTTTTAGGATTATCAGGTTCTTCTTTTATAAAATCAACCAAGAGCACAAGGAGATTAACTCCATATTCATCACCATTTCTTTTTAAAAATTTCTTTCTTTCTTTACGAATCTGAAACTTTTCTCTATAAATATTGGGTAAACGTTTAATTTTCTGAAAATGCTTTGTAATACGAGTATCTTCTTTTTTTAGAATTTTCAAATTATTTGTTTTACCTACTGCAAGAAAGGGAAAAACAAACAAGATTAAATAGAATACAATTATTACATTTTTCAGTGAGACAATCTTAGTATTGGCTTTCAATATCATATTATTACCCTTTTATAAAGATTTTGATGATGAACATATTTTACCATTACACAATAATTGCAAAAGAGAATTCTCAGATTATTTAGTGGTATTATTAGAATTTTATCCCTAAAGAAAAGGTTTTATTATTAGTAGTAAGTTCACCAGCAGGTTGTAGGGCAAAATCAAATGATAATTCTTTTCCTTTGGAGAATTCATAACTAATACCACCACCAAATGAAACACCTCTGATATGCCCTGCAACATCATTTACATAACCAGCTCGTAAAGAGATTAGATTGTAGTATTTGTATTCCACACCAATATTTTCTATCATAGAATCAATCTCATACTGAAAGTCGTCATCATACAATGAGGTAAACCATCTTTTCCATAAAGGGTCTTCTGGCTTCACAAGCATCTTGTTTATATCAGCAGAAGCTGTCATTTTGTTATATTTTGAATCAAGAATTTTATAAGAAAAGCCAGCTCGTAAATTTAAGGGCATAGGTTGACTATTTTCTGAATTAGCATAAGTCATATCTGGACCAAAATTTTGGATATTAATTCCACAGGAAAGACGGGGGATGATAAAATTCTTTTTTAGTAAACCCATATCAACTACAAATGTATATCCTGTTCCCTCTAATTGGGAATCTCCCATATTTATTGGTGGGCATAATCCACTAATGATTCCTTTAATATTTATGCCTATTCCAAGATCATTTTTAATTTCAGTGCCATATACAGCACCAATAGCAATTTCATAACTGGTAAAAGTACACAAATAATCTCCATTTTTATCTCTTGCTTCTGATTCACCATAAGTCATATAGGTTACATTTAATCCCAGTGATCCAATTCCTTCAAAATATTGAACATATCCGAGATATTCGTAGTACATATCATCTATAACATCGCCAAACCAATTTGAGTGCATAAGGTCTATATCAGAATGTTTGATGAAAGCAAGTCCGCCTGGGTTCCACCAGGAAGCGATTCCTCCCTCTGCTATTGATACATAAGAGTGGCCCATCCCACCCGGGCGTGAGCCAGGTTCAATAAGCAGGAATATGCAAGTTGCTTCAGATCCAGCGTATGCTGGTATAGTTGATACAACAGCGAAGCTTATAAATAATCCTAGACATAGGATTAGTTTAATTTTTTTATTCATTTTTTATGGTCTCCTTTGGATGATTTTATGAATAATTTAATAATTTCATTTGCCTTATAAACCTTTAAGGCAAACTAACGTATTGAACGCAAATATATGGTTAAATAGCAAGATAAAATACGATTACTCCTAAGTTACACATTTTTAGTGCCGAAGGCCGGACTCGAACCGGCATGCTGTAAAACAGCGCTGGATTTTGAGTCCAGTGCGTCTACCAATTTCGCCACTTCGGCTTTAACAAAAAAATATATTTTCTATTATTGATGTCAATTTTTTTTATCCTATTAAAGAAAAAATTTTCTAATTAGATTTCATTTGCTTATTATTAAAATAGTGCAAACTATCCTCTATTTTACCAGTCTTTTTTCTTAACTCAGAGATTCTATTATGAAGCATTTCCTTTTTTTCTTCATCGTTTTCATTCTGCAGCATTATCTGGTAGATATCCATAACTTCATTGTATAAACCGAATTTTTCATAGATGTCTGCAAGCATCTGATAATATTCATTCCTTTCATCATGACGAGTTGATTGGATAGTTGAATTCAATGTGTTTATAGCCAACAGGAAATTGTTCTCGGCTAATAAGCCATCTATAAGAAGTTTATATGCTTTCTTTTTAAAATTAGATTCAGGAAAATTTTGGGTAAGATTATTTATATTTTTAATAGTATTCTTCCAGTCCTTTTGTTCATGATAAATCAAAGCTAATTGAAAATATACGGAATCCAACCAACTTACTTCTGGATTTATATCAACTATTTTGTTATACTCATTAATTGATTCAGCGTATTTCCTGATTTTGAAATAATAATTTCCCAGCTCAAACCTGAGTTCTGGACAAAGCTTACTGCGAGGATATTTTTTAATGAAGTTTTGAAATATCTCAGTTGGATGTTTTGTTATACCAAGATAGTAATTACAACGTTCTATCTGGAAAAAGGCATAATCCTTGATGTCTAAATCAAAATTATGATAAACGAAATTTTGATAAAGAAGCTTCGCTTTTGAGTAATCTTCTCTTGAGAAATATATATCTCCCATTTTTTTTAAGGATAGAATTCCTAATTTTGAAAACGGAAATCTATCATTAAGTTCAGAAAAGATTGTAAAAGCCATATCCGTGTAATCCAGCATTAAATAGGAGTCAGCAATATTGAAAAGAGCATATAAAGACAGTGAATCCTCTGGATTTTTGCAAAGGTATTCTTCAAAATAAGCGATTGATTCGTAATACTCTCTATTTTGTTGGAGCATTTTACCAGAAAAGTATAAAAAAGGACTATCTCCTTGAATCTTTCCCTTTTTAAAGATAAATAACGAATCTATTGAATCAAGCTTTATCTCTAATTCATTGCTCCATAATTGAATGGAAAATAATATCAATATTATAAGAGGTAGGAAATGCTTCATTTATAAATTATTATTAAGATAGATTTACCGAAACGATTTTAGAAACTCCGCTTTCCTCCATAGTAATTCCATATAGGTAATCAACGGCTTCCACAGTTCGTTTATTATGAGTAATAATGATAAATTGGGTGCTCTCTGAAAATTTATTTAAAAGATGAAGGAAACGATTTATATTAGCATCATCCAGTGGTGCATCAATCTCATCAAGAATACAAAATGGACTCGGTTTTACCAGATATATTGAGAACATCAAAGCTATTGCAGTTAGAGCTTTTTCTCCTGTAGAAAGTAGATTTATATTTAAGATTCTCTTTCCTTTCGGGCTGGCAAGGATTTCAATTTTTGAATCTAATGGATGTGATATATCTTCCAAACGGAGAGTTCCTTTACCACCATTAAAAACTTCTTTGAAAATCATTTCAAAATTTTCTTGAATTTGTTTAAAAGTATTTAAAAACATCTTTTTTGCAGTTTCGTTAAGTTGTGAAATTGCCTGCTGTAGATTCTTTTGAGATTGTATCAAATCTTCCATTTGTTCATTTAGAAATTTTAGTCGTTTTTTTTGAGTAGCATAGTCATCAATTGCTGCTAAATTTATTGGACCTAAATTATCAAGCAGTTTTTGATTCTTTACTATCTCGCTGTTTAAATCATTTGGGTCTAAACCTGCATATTCTTTCTCATTATCGTGTGTAAGGTCATGATGAAAATGAGAGATTACATTCTCCTGGATATGATTCAAATTCAATTTTGCCTCTTGAATTTTTAATTCAATATTTTGTTTATTTTCAGTAAAAATATCCTTTTTAAATTCAAATTCGTGTAATTTTAATTTAAGCTCATCTATTTGGTCCTGAAGTGTATGAAATTGATTTTCTTCTTTTAGTGCTTTTGCCTTAAATTTATTCAGTTCCTTAATCTCGGAGCGGAATTTGTTTTCTAATTCATCTATTAATTTTTCTAAATTCGCAATCTCTTTTTTCTGTGGGTCAATAGTTTCTTTTAGTTTTGTTAATAGATTATCGTTTTCATTCATAATAAGCTTGTTTTTGCGAATATTTTCTGAAATAAAATATACATCTTTTTCTAATTTTGCGATTTCTATATTTAATCTCTGCAGATTTTGTTCAGTTTTAGACCTCTGATTTCTAAGATGCTGTAGTTCTTTCCGAATTTCATCCTGTTTGGCAATTAAATCCTCAGTATTATTTTCTGGTAATTCTTTTAGTTGCGCTTCAATATTTTTTTGCCTATATTCAATTTTAATCAAGTCCTTTTTAGTTTTATTTAGGATATCTTTTGTTTCCTTTTGTAAATTTGTGAAATTATCAAGTTGCAGGGAAAGTTGTATTTTTTCTTTTCTTTTATCCATCAGAATGGATTCAAGTTTTTTAATCTTGTCAGAAACAGATATCATTTTTTCGCTTTTCTGTTTTTTATTAGAAGCTATGTCCTTTAATTTTTTATTCAAATCATCAAGCATGATAGATTTTTTCTGGATATCACCCTGAATTTTTTTGATTTTTTTCTTCCTTGATAATAGTCCATCAGTATAGGAATTATGCCAATTAGTTTTCACAATTCCAAAACTGCTAAACATTTCACCATCATTTGAGATGAAATGTAATTCACGATAAGAGTCACGATTTTCAAAAGCTAACTTTTTTGCTGTCTGTCTATCAGGAACCATGTAGATATTTTCAAGAATTTTTGGATTGATGTTCAAATTATTTATCTTTACCAAACTTGTTAAAGGTATTGCAGAATCATACTTATTAATTTCTAAATTTTGTGAACAAGTTTGATTATTCAGAGCGTTTTCAACAAGTATATTTGAATTAAGACCTTCTTTTTGAAGTAAAGACAGTATCTTCTCAATTTCATTTTCAGGGCAGACTGCGGATGAGATGAGATATTTTAATGTGTTTTCAATAAGAGAGATATATTTATCATCAATTTCAATACGGTCACTCATTATAGAAATGTTTTTTTTATCTGAAAAATACTCAATAATCTTTTTTGTGCCTTCTTCGTAACCAGATAAACTGCTTTCCCAATCAATTAACTGTTGAACTTCTTTCTCAAGAGACTTTGTTTGCAATTCATCATTATGAATTTGTTTTAATAAATTGTTTTCTAAGTCAGTCAGCTCCCGCATTTCTAATTCAAGGGAGGATTTTTGCTCAAGTAGATAATTTAATTCAGATTTGCGTTGTTTTTCATATTCTTTATTTTTAGCAATTAGTTTAAATAGATTCTCAATTTTGGTTTTATATTTATAAATCTTACTTTGCAGAATCTCTTTTTGTTCAGACATTACATTCTTTTTTGTGCTAATTTCAGATTTTTCATTTAATAGTATTTTTTGACTACCCGTTATATTGTTTATTTTATTGCTTATTTCTTCAAGAGATGAATTCTGTTTGTTAATTTTGTCTATAATAATGGATAATTGGCTTTTTATATTCTGAGCGTTGATTTTTTTTTCTGAAAGTTTTTCCGTAATTGTCTTGGATGCTTTAATATCCTTTTCTAAATTCTCTTTTACAGATACATTCTGGTCTTCAATTTTCTGAATTCTTTTTGTATTTTCTGTAAGAACTGATTTATTATTATAAATCTGCTGCCGATTAAGTAAGATTTCTTTTTCATAGTTATTGATTCTGGTTTCAATATCTTTTAATTTGTTTTGTTCTTCTTTCAATTTTTTTTCAATGCTTAATAGGCTATTGTTTTTTTGATTATATGTTTGTGTAGATTTTGATATATTCTTGATGGTTTCAGTTAATTTTTTTTCAATATTTAGGTATTCGTTATCTAATGGCTTGAGTTGTTTTTGTACCTCAAAGAATTTTATACCTTCAACTTGTATTTGGATTTTATTAATTTTTTGTTTCAGGTTTTGGTATCTCTTTGTTTTTCCCACCTGATGGCGAAGTATGCCTACCTGATGCTTCACTTCAGCTATTATATCTTCAAGGCGAGTAAGGTCATTCTTAACTGATTTGAGTTTATTTTCACTTATTTTTTGACTCTGTCTATATTTCATAATTCCAGAAGCTTCTTCAAACAGGTATCTACGTTCTTCATCATTGCTGCTGAGCAGTTCATCAATCATAGCTTGTTCCATAAAGGAGTATGCTCGTCGTCCCATTCCAGTATCGTAGAATAGGTTAAGAATGTCTTTTAATCGGCAGGAATTATTATTAATTTTAAACTCACTCTCTCCATCTCTATGGACTTTTCTTGTTATTGTGACCTCTTCAAAATCAACAGGCAGGATTTTTTTGTCATTATCAATTATTATAGAAACTTCAGTGAAACTATGTGGTGCACGTTTTCTGGTTCCTTTGAATATAACATCTCTCATTGAATCCCCGCGCAACTTTCTTGGATTTTGCTCTCCAAGGACCCAGTGAATTGCATCGGAAATATTAGATTTTCCACAACCGTTTGGGCCAACAATTCCAGTTAGTCCCTTTGAGAAACTGAATTTTGTTGTATCGGCAAAGGACTTAAATCCTGTCAATTCTAATTGTGTTAATTTCAATCATTCTCCTATAAAAATGAAACTTGAAACTGGAAATTGGAAACTTGGGAAATAATCAAGTATTCCATCTTCGCTGTGCTTCCACCCTCCGTCCCGAAAAAAGTCGGGACTGCGGAGGACAGGTTGACGGACAGGCAAGTTTCTAAAACCCTGTTTCTATTCCAAAATGCAAAGTTCCATCAAGCGGATTAGTCCATTGTCTATCCTGATATCCAATTCCATAATCAATTTTTATAATTCCGATTTTACTTTTCATATGGATTCCAAACCCACATCCTAAAAGATGTCTATTCTCTGCACTATAGCCATAGTCCAAAAATGCAAATGCCCTTGAATCTCTAGAAAGAAGATAACGATATTCTATATTGAATATACAAAATTTGTCTGATTTGAATTGATTGTCAATAAAACCCCGCAGATTATCGTATCCGCCAAAATAATAATAATCATATTTTGAAAGGGAATCTCCAGAAGTATAGAGCAGATTTGTGCGACCGCGTAAAGACAATATATTATTTTTACTTTTATTAATCGGGATGTTACATTGGATATCTGCAGAAATTTCTTGATGATAGGATTTCTTGTTTTTCCAATTTATAGCGTATGATAGAGAATAATAATAACCTGTTTTCGGATTTATAGGATAGTCTAATTTGTCTTTTCTCCATTCTGCTCCAACTCCTTTTTTATTTGTGCGAATAGTATCCTGAAGACTGCTTTTCGTAAAGATTTTCACACCAATTTTATCATAGCTGCTCATTAAGAAGTTTGTCTTTAATTGAAATTCAGAATTAACATAAATTGTATCAATGCTTTTTCTTTTAAAAGATAATTCTGCAGAAATTTGCTGATGTAAGATAAAAGGTTCTATGTATGATATGTAGAATTGAGAGGAATTTTTTTTCAATTTTCTCCAGGAAAGGTTTATTTCTCTGTCTGTGCCTAAAATATTTAGAAAAGTGAAATCAATGTATCCTGTAAGTTTTTCAATAAATGAAACATCTTCTTGAGAAGCGAATCCCAGGACACCTTGAAAATGGTTCATCTGTTTTTCTTTTATTGTGATTAATAATTCTCTTTTATTAAGAGGAACAATTTCAGCATCTGAAATGTATTTCTTATGAATTAGATTCCGTTTTGCTGATTCTATCCTTGAGTTTCTATAGATTTTATTCTCTTCAAAATTTGTAATAAGTTTTAATGTCTTATCTTTAGTAATTTCATTCCCTTTGAAAATTAGCTCAGAAATTCTAACAAAATCATTTTCTATAATTCTGCACAGGACAGATATTTTTTCATTATTTATTGATAGACTGTCTATTGCAACTTCACAAAATGGATAACCTTTCTCTCCATAAGCATCGACAATGGATTTCAAATCTGCATTTAGCTTTTCGATTGAGAAGGGCTGAGCGGATTTTGTAGAGATCATCTTTTTCAATTTATCATTTGAAAAGTACCGATTGCCAGAGAAGTTAATATCCGATACTATAAGCTTATTGTTTTCAAGGATTTCAATTTTTATGTTTACGAATTCTCCAGATTCATCTGGTAGAACTTCTGGAGGGAGAATTTGTATTAAATAAAATCCTTTATTTTTATAGAGTTGAAGAACATTGTTTAAATTATTATTAAGCTCCTGATAGGAGAACTCATCGCCTTCCTTTATTCTTAATGATTTAAGAATTTCTGCTTGAGAGAAATGTTTATTGCCTGTAATTTCAATGGATTTGATTTTTAGGGGTTCAGCAAATAATGGATAGAAAAAAAGAAGCGACAGGAATAAAATGATGCCTGCGAAGTGAGTTTTTAATTGATTCTTATGCAAAATATATGTAATCAAGTTTGAATTTATTAACAGTTTAATTTATATTATAAACGATATGAATAGGTTATAAGTATATTTTATATCATTTTTTATTATTTGGATATAAATCCTTGTATTCAATCATTTCCCCGTTTTCATTATGCAGTTGCCCACAAATAGGACATTCATAGACAGTGATTCCATTTATTTTTGTTTTTATTAATAATGCAGTGCAGACTTGGCAGGATAAGGATTCTTTCATATTTTATTTCCTTTTCTTACTTTAATATGTTCATAAAACCACGAAAAGGTGTCATTCCCACCCCTCTCCATGTCATTCCCGCGGATGCGGGAATCCAGTTTATTCAAACCAATCTTTTGATAAGTCCTTCCATTCAGGATTCTCTTTCTCAATAAGCTCAATTTTCCATTTTCTATACCATTTTTTTAATTGCTTTTCTCTTTGAATAGCAAATCTAATGTCATTTGTTGTTTCAAAGTGAACAAGTTTATCAACACTATATTTTTTGGTAAAACCCCCAATAGTTTTATTCTTATGCTCATACATTCTTCTTTCTAAATTGTTTGTAACGCCGATGTATAAAGTACCATTTCTTTTGCTTGCTAAAATGTAAACATAGTATGTTTTATCCATATAGAAATCTCAAGTAATGAATTTTCCTTTTATGGATTCCCGATCAGGTCGGGAATGACAGTGGAGTGAAAGAATTGTGGGGTGGGCAGGTAATGTTTTTTTTATTTATTTTAAACATTTTTATCCCCAATTCATGCTTCCTTGTCATTCCCGTGAAAGCGGGAATCCAGTCTTTAAAACCAATCATTTGATAAGTTTCAACTTTTTTTGTGTCACTTTTTCTTTAATCCCCAACAGATTAGTGGGCTAAAAGTATTTAACTATTTTGCATTTATTTTTAAATCATTTTTTGAATAACCAAAAAGTGATATGGTTCTATAACATAAATCTACAATACTATTTGCACTAAGATTGGTTTCAACATAAATATTAGTATGCTTAATTTTTTTATGTTTTCGTAATTCATTCCCATTTTTTGTATAGTATGGTCGCTTGCGACCAACAAGTGATAAAACTTTATCAAATTCATTTTTATTAGTAGAAACAATAACATCACATAAAGTAATTAAAACATCTTTCCAAAAACGAACCTCATACTCAGTACCTCTGAATATAAATGAAGATATTGATTTCCCAGAATATCTACTTTTTGTTTTAGTAAATACCCTTTGTATTTTTTCTGTCTTAGGATATGAAACAGGTTTTTGAACTTGTATTTCTGATATAATTAAAGAGTCCTTATTTTTTGATAGGAAATTTTCTATCTGTTCATCAGTTGCTTTATAACCACATAACTTTTCTGTTGTTTCATTTAATAAATCAACAAGCAAGTCATCAGATTCAGAAATAATTTTATTCCAAGCCTTTTTAATAGTTAATTGAATAATGTTTTTCTTTTTCTGGCTTGTGTAAATTGCTTCTGCATTTGTTATAGCCTGTCCTGATGAAACATTTTCTTTAGAAAGAAAATCAATAAATCTATCAGCAACATTTTCAGATTCTTGTTGAAGTAAGTCTATTGAGTAGAATTTTCTTTGTTCCCAACTACCTTCATTTAACGGAAGATAAAACCACCAGGTTATACCATTAGTTAAAACTGCCAGTTTGACACCTTCCTGAAAAGAATAATTGAGCAACTGAGCTTGATGGTTTTCTAATTCTTCACTAATTTTTTTTACTTCAATGAAAACCTTGTTGCTATTATTAATTCTCAAAGAATAATCAACTCTTTGAGAACCAACTGAATATTCTGGACTTACTTCAGAAATATTAAAAGTATCCCAACCAAGTAAACTTAGTAATCTCAGTACAATCGCTTGTTTTGTAGCAGCTTCATCAAATGTTTCAATCCTTCTGTCAGATTTTAAACTTTCAGTAAATGATATTATTTTGTCTTTCATCCTTCCTCCAAATTTAAATAAAAATATTTAATTATTTTCTTAACAAAGCCAAATAGGCATATAAGTAATCCTATCTTCCTGAGAAAATTTTCCGTCATATAAGATATAACCCTTTTTGATTTCCGGGTATTCAAAAATAAATTCTTTTAGATTATTTATATTAACTCTTTTAGATAATTCACAAAAAACAAAATTTTCAAGATAATTTTTAAATTTATTTGAAAAAAGTCATAACTTTTTTGAAATATATTTAAAAAAAGTCTAAACTATTTTTAAAAATCCTACAGAATATATCTGAAATTTAAAAAATTCAAATAGTCATTGCAATTGGGGAGGGGAATCCAGTCTTTTGGTTATTATTCTCACTTCTAAACAAATAATTCCAAAAGAATTAATTAGTGTGCATCCGTAAACTTGAAAATCTGGTAGAATTATATTTTTCATTCTGTTTTACCTCATTCACATAGTGAAATAAAAAAAAGAGATTTCACGTGGTAAACCTAATCCCTTCTCCTATTCATCCTTCGTAGTTCATCCTTCGGAGTAAACCTATTCATCCTTCGCAGTCTTGCTACGGAGAATGGACGGAGAATGGATACTACGGAGAACGGGAAAAGAGAAGGGGAACTTTTTGTCTCCCTCTCCATGATAGGAGAGGGTCGGGGTGAGGTTGAAAATGGGCTTTATGGACAAACACTAATTATGGATTCCCAATTGAATTGGGAATGACAGGCGGGAAGTTTGGGAATGACAACGGGAGGTGAGGTGGAAATGACAGCAGAGTCTACAGCCT
>JAYEOL010000004.1:18429-21799 GCA_034722995.1 Candidatus Cloacimonadota bacterium
GAGGTTGAAAATGGGCTTTATGGACAAACACTAATTATGGATTCCCAATTGAATTGGGAATGACAGGCGGGAAGTTTGGGAATGACAACGGGAGGTGAGGTGGAAATGACAGCAGAGTCTACAGCCTTAATATTTATACAACACAGTAAATGAAAATTTCTTTTCTTGCTCAGCAGGAACTTTTATGTTAAATTGGATAGTAAAAGCATCTTTCTTTTCGTATTTTTCATCAGATTCTTCAATTGTCCAATTTCTTCCCAATCCTTTAATTACTTCAATTACAACATCTTCCTCTTTTCGGTTTCGCAGTTCAATCTCATAAATTTCTCGTCTGGTATTTTTTGTAGGTCTTTCGCTAAGTGTGGTAGTAAATTTTCCTTTTATATCAAAAGCAGTTCCAACTTTGAGTTCCACTTCTTCATTTTTGGGTGTGTGGTTAATGTTGTCTGCACCAATAAATTCTTCTTCATCTTCAGATTCTTTTTTGAATATTCTGATTTTACCTTTGGGCAAAGGGATTCCAAGTCCACATTCTTCTTCATTTTTGAATTTTATTAATACATTAACATTACCAGACGAATTACAGTTATATCGGAAAATCTTCTCAACGCTTACATCAGTTGGGTCAAAAAGGGAAATCTGTTTTTGCTGATTGTTATTGATGTCAATTTTGCGATTTTTTACAGTATAGAGGTGGTATTCAAAGAACTCTTTTTCAACAACTTCTGGAATCCCTAAACCTTTTGCTGCCATCAGGTCGCGACCTTCAGCATATCTTGGTCTTGGTTCAGGTGCCAGATGAACATCCCCAGCCATAAGTTTCAAGTCAACCTGCTTATATGCTTTTCCAGACTTATTATCCAATGAAATCCATGAAGATAGATTCAAACTTTTCTCATTTGGTGATAAAACCCCTACATATTGCGCATCCCATGAAATATTTCTTGTGATATAACTTAATCTGGTTTCACAGTCACCACTTTTATTTGAAATCAATTCCCAGTTCAATGTTGGTTTTGTGTAGAAATTTTCTGGCATTTTCTCAAGGTTGATATTCTGAATCTCACCACAATGAATCATATTGATTCCCTTATCCTCTCGTCTTTGAATAACTATGTTTTCATGATCAAATGATTTTAAGATTCCAGAAAAGAGTTCGCCACTTTTGGTTATAATTTCAATTTCCTTATCAAGATATTTGTTTAATATTTTCTGAGTATTTGCTAAGTCGTATTCAAAATTTTGTAATGCGATGACAATTTTGTCAGACTTTTTTACAGGAGTTAAATGCACAGATGTTGGTTCAATTGCGGAAGGTATATTAGAATAACTAAAGAGGTTCTCTCCCTTTTTTAGAGGTATTGTTAATGTTGTTCTAACTGTAGCAAAGTTTTGATTGTAAACTGTTATGCTTGTTTGTGCACACAATCCAGCCACAGTTAATAATGCTAAACTAATTAGCAATGCTGTTTGTTTAAAGAGATTTTTCCCTCCCGATATTTTCGGGAGATTAAACATAGTTTTTAACATTTTTCCTCACTTTCTTGCAAGTTTGATTTTATTTTTGATACTATCATATCAATTGCAATTGGATTAAGTCCTCCTTCCGGCACGATAATATCAGCATATTTTTTGGAGGGCTCAACAAATTCCAAATGCATTGGTCTGACTGTATCTACATATTGACAATAAACTGACTCAAAGGTTCGTCCTCTTTCATTGATATCCCGTTTGAGTCTTCTTAGTATTCTTATATCTGAATCAGTATCAACAAAGATTTTTATATCCAATAAATTTCGCAATTCTTTATTTTCAAAGATAAGAATTCCTTCTAAAATTATTACTTTGTGGGGTTCAATAAGTACAGTTTCTTTTTTTCTAAGGTGAGTTTTGAAATCATATACAGGCATTTTAATAGACTGATTATTTTTTAAGGTGCTAATATGTTGGATAAGGAATTTCGTATCTAATGCATCAGGATGGTCAAAATTAATTTTATTTCTTTGTTCCGGAGTCATATTTTCATGAGATTTGTAATATGCATCCTGTTTGATAACCACGATATTTGGCTCATCAAGTTCGTCAATAATTCTGTTAGCAAGAGTAGTTTTCCCAGAACCAGTGCCGCCAGCAATTCCAATAATTAAGTTTTGTTTCATTTTTTTCCTTTTATTTATTTGTAAGTAAATTCAAAATCGTAGTCTGATGTCAATTATTTTATTGTGTATTTATTTAACTAGTTAACCAATTCAACTGATTCAACCGATTCAACTAATTCACTTCTCTTTATCCCCATGAGGATGGGCTCTTTCATATACTTCTTTGAGTTTTTTCATAGAAGTGTGCGTATAAATTTCCGTAGATGACAAACTGCTGTGTCCTAATAATTCCTGAACAGAGCGCAAGTCTGCTCCATGGTCAAGAAGATGCGTTGCAAATGAATGCCTTATTGTATGTGGACTGTATCTTTTTGATTTTTCTATTACTTTTAAATATTTATCTATAATATATCTGAGCTCATCTGCGGATAGAGGAATTCCATTTTTGGAAAGGAAAAGCATCTTTTTCATCTCACTCTTTGTTTTTGTTTGAATAAGGGCAGGTCGTATTTTCAGATAATTCTGTAATGCTTTTTGGGCGTAAGAACCAATTGGTATAATCCTTGTTTTTCTTCTTTTGCCCATTACCTTTATCAATCCCTTTTTATGATTTACATTTGAAATTTTCAAACCTGCTAATTCACTAATTCGTATGCCACTGCTGTAAAGTAATTCTAAAATAGCTTTATTGCGAATACCTAAGATATTATCCGAATCAGGTATGTTTAAAACAAATTCCATCTCATCTTCTGTAAGAAATGTGGCAGTGTTTTTTTCGAATTTTGGATTTTTTAAATCAATAGTTGGGTTTTTTGGAATTATTTTTTCAGTATATAAATATTTAAAGAAGCCTTTTATAGAGATGACTTTTCTGGCGAGGGTTCTGTTTGAATCACCTTTTTCACTTAAGAATTGCAAAAAATCACGAAACATAGTTTTGGTAATATCTGCAACCACAATTTTTTCATCTTTGAAAAATCTTTTACAATATTCAGCAAATTGAAATAAATCACTTTGATAAGCACGGATTGTGTGCTTTGACATATTTTTTGATGAGAGAAAATCAATATAACTTTTAATTAAATCTTTCATATTTAAAATTTTTGGAGTAGCCAAGTCTCTTGGCTATATTCGGTGCGAGATTATATTTACCAATTAATAGGAATCTCATAAGGGATAGGATCTCTATATCTAGCTTCTTGAAAAGCATTGATTCGCAATCTGCAGCTTTCACAGATTCCGCATGCAATTTCCGAATTTTGATAACAAGA
>JAYEOL010000004.1:21899-28030 GCA_034722995.1 Candidatus Cloacimonadota bacterium
ATATTTACCAATTAATAGGAATCTCATAAGGGATAGGATCTCTATATCTAGCTTCTTGAAAAGCATTGATTCGCAATCTGCAGCTTTCACAGATTCCGCATGCAATTTCCGAATTTTGATAACAAGACCAGGTTAGGCAAAGAGGCGCTCTAAGTTCAAAACCGAGCTTTACAACTTCTGCTTTTGTTTTATGAAGAATTGGGGTATTAATTTTTATTTTAGAATTAGGTTTTGTCCCATATTTGACAGCTTCATTAAATACTTTAAAAAAACTTTCTCTGCAATCAGGATAGCCAGAACTATCTTCCTCCATCGCCCCAATAAATATCTTTTTGGCATTTATGACTTCAGCCCAGGAAACTGCAATACCAAGAAGGTGTGCATTTCTAAATGGGACATAAGTGCTTGGAATATTTTTTGAGACCTTATCTGGAACTTTTAATCGCACATCTGTTAAACTTGAACCGCCAATCTTCCTGAGATAATCTATATCAACGCTAAATTTTTTTTCTATATTGTAATATTCGGAAATATCATTAAAGGATTTTTCTTCTCTATCTGAAGTTCTTTGGCCATAATTAATATGTAAAGCAAAAAGTTTGTAGTTTTGATTTGCAATTGCTGCTGTAACACAACTATCAATTCCACCACTAAGTAGTATAATTGCTTTTTCTTTTTTCATAATTCCAAATATGTAAATTCTTTTCTCATTGACAAGATTTTTGTCTGAATTTCTATTTGTTTTATTAACATTATTGATTTTTTAAAATTAATTATGAATGATATTTTTGATAATAAGCTTTGGCTTGCCCCACTTGCAGGATATACAGATTCTGTGTACAGGAAGATATGCAAATCCTTTAGCGCAGATGTTGTAATGAGCGAAATGATAAGCGCAGATGCGTTGATACATAACAATCCCAAAATCAAAATGTTAACAGAATTTGATAAAGAAGAAAGACCAATAGGTTTGCAGATTTTCGGAAACGATGCGTATAAAATCTCAGAAGGAATTAAAGTTTTAATAGAATATCAACCTAATTTTATTGATATAAATATGGGCTGTCCAGTAAAAAAGATTGTAAGAAATAATTCTGGCTCTGCTTTATTAAAAGATAAAGATAAAATAAAAGAGATAGTGAAACTATCATATAAAACTATTAATGATAAACTTCCTTTAACCGTAAAAATTCGTGCAGGCTGGAACTCTGATAAAGACCTGTTTGAAATAGTAAAAATAATTCAATCTGAGGGTGGGTCCGCAATTATATTTCATCCGAGAACCCGAGATGAAATGTTCGCCGGGAAAAGCAATTGGGATTTAATTACCAAAGTAAAAGAAAATTCTAAAATCCCTATAATTGGAAGTGGTGATATAACGACTCCAGAAGATGCTAAAACAATGTTTGCTCAGACTAAATGCGATTCAATAATGGTCGGTCGGGGTGCAATCGGAAATCCCTGGATATTTAGACAGATTAAAAATTATTTACAAAATAATACTTATCAAACTATTTTGCCACCAGAAAAAATTGAAATGATTTTCCTTCATTTTAAAAGGCTAAAAGAGAAAATTGGAAGCAAAAAAGCGTTGCAAATAATCAGGAAATTTATTGCTTCTTATACCAAAGGAATAAGAGGAGCGTCGGCCTTGCGGCAAAAATGTAATCAGGCAAATAAGGAGAAGCAGTTTATTAAGTATTTGTTAACTTTCAAGAATATTCAAAAAAATGAATAAGGATATTAAAGGATTACTTTGGGAAGCAGAGCATCATAGAAAGACAAATTGGATATTGTCTGTACAGATATTAGAAGATATTCTTAAAAAAGCTCCCAAAACTTTTGATGCGCATGAGATGTTATATGCAATTTTTATGAACAATTTATTGTATAGGAAAGCTGAAAAGGTCGTAAAGCGAGCATTAACATTCTTTCCTGATAATGACCATTTTTATTTTTTGATGGGGAATATTTTTCTCGCACAAAGAGGAAAATCAAAGATGGCTATTGAGTGGTTTCAAAGAGTTAGACATAAATTTCCAGAATTAAAATTTAATATGGCAGTCGCATTAGTGTATCAAAATAAAAGCAGAGAGGCAATTCAAATATTTGAGAAAGTTTTACCATACTTTAGTAATTTACCAACCACATTTACATTTTTAGCTGAGCAGTATATTTCATTACAGGAGTATGATAAAGCTATTACTCTATTGTCAACAGCAGAGGTAAAATTTCCCACGAATAAAGATATATTTTATCTTAAGGCAGTTTGTTATGATAGGAAGTCCAATTGGATTCAAGCATTTTTATATTTTGAGAAAGCTAAATCTTTGGGGTATGATTCTGCTGAATTTTTTAATACTTTAGGTATATGCTGTGAAAATATGGGTGATTCTGAGAAAGCAATTTATTATTTTAAACGAAGTATCGCTCAAAATATATTTTTCGTAAAATCATACTTAGATCTAAGCAAGTTGTATATTGCTGAAAAAGATTTTCTTAATGCAAGAAAATATCTTAGTATTGCACGAAAAATTGATCCTTTAAATATATTTGTTGCATTAGCTTCTGAGCGATTAAAAAGACAAAAGAAGGATAAGAACAAATCATGAAAAAGAAATTCTGGGCAATGATTTTAGCTTTAGTAATAGCAATTGTAATTTGGGTAGAAATAAATATAACTAAAAGCCATGAAGTAAACATTACAATTCCGATATCAATTACTAATGCTCCAGCTGCTTTAATACCTTTGTCAATAGAGCCTGAATCAATAAATCTTGTCATTGAAGGCACAGGAAAGAATATCCTGTTTTACAATTCTAATAAACAGCCATATTGTATAGATCTAAAAGATGCTCATTATGGAAAGAACTATTATCCTATAAGATTGGAAAAGTTTAAGGTTCTTGAAGAGTATCATCTTAAAATTTTACATAAACCTGCATCTGAAAATGTCCTGATTGCAATGGATAATATGAGTTCTAAGTTTGTCCCAATCACCATAACTTTTATTGATGAAGAGAGTAAACAGTTTTTCCAGGAAAACAGTTTAACGATTTCACCGAAGAAAATACGAATTAACGGTCCTAAAACTCTAATTGCTGATATTTATGAAATTAAAACTTTACCATTTAATGTGAAAAATTTCAGTAACAATCCTCAGATAAAATTAACTCCTTCACCGAGTGAAAAGATAAGTTTTGAATATTTTTCAGTTTTAATAGAAAAAACAGTTCCTAAAATTATTCAAAAAACTTTCTCACTTCTTCCTATATCAACGGATGAGGGAATAGAGATATTTCCTAATACTGTTAGTATTAAAGTGTCTGGGGAGGAGGAAATTTTGCAAAATATTAATCCTGAAGATTTTATTGCTGAAGTTGATACATCTGTATCTTTGGAGATAGACAGTTTAGTATCTGTAAAAGTTTGCTTACCGAAAGGGGTTGAATTAATCGCTCAAACCCCTAAATTTGTAAGAGTTAAAAATGTGCAAGAGTGATACTAATCCCTCTTTATCTGGAATTCTTAAGTGAAAAATTTGAGAAAGCTAAATATTCTTGGCATAGAAACATCATGTGATGATACATCTGCTGCAGTAGTAGATAGCGATTTTCATATCCATTCTAATATAGTTTCCTCGCAATCAATACATATAAAGTTTGGAGGAGTTGTTCCTGAACTTGCTTCAAGAGAACACATAAAAGGTATCCTGCCAATTGTGGATTTGGCATTAAAAGAAACAAAATTAACTTTGGATGATATAAATGCAATTGCCGTTTCTGTAAGTCCGGGTCTTATTGGTTCTCTTTTAGTTGGAGTTTCTTTTGCAAAAGGACTTGCATACAGTCTTGGAAAACCTTTGATACCAGTAAATCATATTTTAGGACATATATGTGCAAATTTTTTAACGAATAAAAATATTGAATTTCCATTTATAGCTCTGATAGTTTCTGGAGGGCATACAGAATTAGTAAAATTTTTATCATTTGATGATTTCAAAATTTTAGGAAAAACAATTGATGATGCCGCTGGAGAAGCTTTTGATAAAATTGGGAAGGTATTGAATATTGCCTATCCAGGAGGACCAGAAATAGATAAGCTTGCAAGTAAAGGTAATAAAGATTATATAAGTTTCCCGTTGCCAATGATAAGGAAACCAAATTATGATTTTAGCTTTAGCGGATTAAAAACAGCAGCTGCTCTGTATATAAAGGAAAATAATATTAATTTGGAAAATGTTAAGATAAATGATTTTGCCGCAAGTTTCCAGAATGCTATAGTGAAAACCTTATTTATAAAAACGGCTAATGCTATTCAAAAATACAGTATTAAAAATTTATTATTGGCTGGAGGTGTTGCTGCTAATTCTGAATTACGAAAAGTTTTTCATGACTATGCAAAAGAAAACAATATAAATGTATTTTATCCATCCAAAGAATTATGCACTGATAATGCTGCAATGATAGCAGCTGCTGGAATCTTCAAATATAAGAAGAATCAATTTGCAGATTTGAACTTGAATGCCTCTTCAATAAAAGGTTTATATCAATTATGATATTCCTTTATATTTTATATATTTTACTCGGATTTTATTCATTGTTTTTATTATTTATTTTTATTGGAATTTTTAGGATTAAAAAGTGTAAAGACTCTTCATTCTTTAATGATATTTCTGTAATAGTTGCTGCACATAATGAAGAGAGGGATATTGCAAATTTATTGAACTCTTTATCTTTTCAAGACTATCCAAAAGATAAATATGAAGTAATTATAGTTAATGACCGTTCACGAGACAACACTACAGAAATAATAAAAAGATATTCAGGAAAATACAATAATATAAAATATTTAAATATTGATAAAGATGATAAAAATCTTATCGGAAAGAAAAATGCCTTAACTAAAGGTATTGAAAAGTCAAAGGGGGATATATTATTTTTTACTGATGCAGATTGTGTGCCCACAAAAAATTGGCTTAAAAGTATGAATAATCAATTCAATTTAGGATTTGATGTAGTTGTCGGATATTCTCCTTTAGTTTCGTATAACAAGAAGACAATTCTTCAAAAATTTTTTTTTAATTTAAAAAGATTGGAACGGCTTGCTATATCTGCAATTTCTGCCGGAACTATTGGTTGGAATTGGGGAGTTACAGCTACAGGCAGGAATTTTGCTTATAGAAAAAGAGTGTTTGAAGAATTAAATGGCTTTTCTGGAATAGGACATATTCCTTCTGGTGACGATGATTTGTTTCTACAAAAAATAAGTAAAAGTAAGAGGTATAAAATTTCATTTGCAAAAGATAAAAAAAGTTTTGTTAATTCTGTTGAAAGGAAAAATGTTAAAGAGCAAATCAATCAGGAAAAAAGGAGAGCTTCAAAATGGATATATTATCCATTAAATATAAAAATTTATTCAGCCCTGATATTTGTTTTCTATCTATTTCTGCTAATATCATTTGTTATGGCAATATTTTCTTCCTTCCCCTGGAATTCTTTTTTATGTATTTTCATAGCTAAAGTTATTTTTGATTTTTTGATTGTCATAAAAGGTGCAATATTATTCAGAGAAAACAGATTATTGTGGATTTTCCCTTTAGCAGAAATTTTCTATATTCCATATTTTTTGATTTTCGGGTTGTTGGGAACATTTACGAGATATAGATGGCATGATAAGTAATATATGTAAACAATAATAGCAAAAATTGTATTTATTAAAGGAAATTAATTTATGACAATTTACAATAGCTTAGATTCAAGTTTTAGATTGACAGAAAAAATCATTCAGAAAATTTATCAAACAAAATTTAGTAATAGGATTTTCAGATGAAACCCACATGTCCCGAAAACAAATCGGGACACAAAGGAGAATAAAAATGGCGTTGTAAGCATTCCCAAGCTGGGGCTTGGGAATGAGAGTTTATATTTATTATCTCTGTGTTCTTTGCGTCTCTGCGGTGAGGTATTTACAGATGAAAGTTTGTATTTTAGCAAGTGGCAGTAAGGGAAATTCAATATTGGTTTCGGGTAGTGAGACGAATATTTTGATAGATGCAGGTCTCTCTTGCAGAAAAATATTAGAGAGATTAAATCAAGTCGGAGTAGATGAAAACTCAATCAAGGCGTTAT
>JAYEOL010000005.1:0-11650 GCA_034722995.1 Candidatus Cloacimonadota bacterium
ATTTTTCCCTCATTAATTAAATATCTGCCATCATTTACCAATTTTAATATTCCACCCCACATTTTATCCAGTTCTGCTTCTATGCCTGCAGCATATTGGCTTTTATCTAAAACAGCAAATACATAAAATTTATCACCTGATTGTTCGTGATTTACAACTCCTATTCCCTGCACCACTTCATTAACTGTTAAATTAATTGAAGATTGAAACAGGTCAGTATACGAAACACGGTCATCTACTTCTAATTCTTTTGTGAATGTTTCAACTTGCGATTCAATGGATACACTAATTTGTGAAGCTATTTGTGCTGAAGCTTTTGTTTGTGCCTCTTCGTAACTCGCACCTTCACCAACACCAATAAAATATAATTCAGCAGGATAATTAGAGAGTTCACCTGTTGTATACCATTTTGGTGCTTTGGCAAAGACTGATACTGCAAATGTAGTAAGAATCAATATAAGCATTATTTTTTTCATTTGAAAATCCTTTCTCCCCGCGTCCGCGGGGATTATTTTGATTTGGGATGAACCCAAATCTACCCCTCTACGTGTGGGTAGAAACAGGTTTACCCTGTTTCTTTTTTTCATAATTATATCCTCATAAATTTGTAAAATATTAGCTATTCATAAATAACTTTTAGCAATATTAATTTACGATTGACATTAATCTTCTTGAGAATACCCTCTACTCCCCGATCATTAAAAGATGTTTTGAGATAACGATAAACTTTGGAACTTCTGTCATATTTTTCTGGATCACACCAGAGCAAATAATCAATAGTCTGGTTAGTAACAATATTTTCTTTTGACTTATTCGCAACTTCATCTACAGCATCCATAAATGCAAATTGAATATCTTCCACCTCATCTTCATCAAAATCAGTGGAAATGCTGACAATAAGTTTATACTGCATTCCTCTTTTCAAGTCATCTTTCCAATAATTCATAATTCGTGATAGCACATTATTGATAGCATCACTCATTGCTTCTTCAATAGAGACCATAATCTCCCCCTGTCTTGCCTGACTATAACCTGTTTCAGCTCCAAGCAACCGAGCGGTTGTAGTTTCATATGCTCGGACATTCATAGAATATTTCTCAGTTCCATATCCTGTACTTTCAACAGCTCCACTGAATGTGATATAAACATCGCTTCCAATAGAAAGAGCAAGTTGATAAGCATAATCTTCTTCATGGTCTCCGAGCATTTGCTGAACTTCAGTTAATTCATCTAAATTCACTTGCTGCTCCGGAACAATGACATCATATTTACGAGCAGTCAGATAGCTTTCAACTACTGCTGCAGCATGCTTGACTTTAACATTAGTTTGCAATAGCTCAATCGGATTTTCTCCTTTTTTCGTTTCAGGAATAACCATAATAAAAGGATTTCCAATAATATCAACAAGGTCTGCTTTGGCTACCAGTATTTCTTGTGAAACCAGGTCGTTTGTTATTATTTCCTTATTGACCTTAAATCGCTTTGTGACTTTAATTCCAGTTCCATCATCAAATTTTACCTTCTTTAGAATCTGAGTTTCTTCCCACGAGATATATCTGCTAACATTGGACATATCAAAAAAGAAAGAAGCATTTTTCTCAAATTTTGCTCTTTCTTCAGGGGTGCTTATTAAAGGGTCAGTTCCACCCAGTAGAATTAGATAAACAGCAGCTTTTTTTGCATCTATAGTAGCTAATCTTACACCATTTTCACGAACATCAGCTTCTGGCTCCTTTCTGAAAAGTCCACCTTTTAAAGGGGAGTTGTAAATTCCTGTTGCCTGAATTAATACCTCTGTAGGTGAGACTGTCTCAATAAATGTTGCTTGTTTTAATTCGGGATATTGTGCAAATAATTGTGTTGACAGAAAGCATATAATTATCCCACAGATTAGTTTTAAGTAAATTTTCATATCAGCTCCTTATTATATTAATTATTTATATGAGATCTGCAAAATTGCATTCTCATGTCATTCCAAACGCTCACAGATGTCATTCCCGACCGTGCCCAATTTAATTGGGGAGAATCCATATAGAGGGAAGACGCAGTAAAAGACAGGTTGTAAGGAATGGATTCCCACTGGAGTTTACACTCAACTTGATTGAGTGTGGGAATGACAAGTTAGGTGAATTTTCCATATTTTGCAGAATCCATTATTAATTATTTAGAAAAAGACCAGAAGAGTAATTCCTCTGTTCTTTGTAAATTTTTTAATGTTTCTTTAATGGATCTAAAAATCCGAATAAATTAAATGGTAATGCACCAAGAGAATAATTTATTCCTGCACTAAATTTTAACCCGCCAAGATTTAAGTCTGGATAATTTTCTTTCACTTCTGAACCTGTAGATGATATTTCACATCCATCCCATTCATAGGTCACCTCTCTTGGTGTAAAACCGAGTTTATAGTTTGCCCCAAAATTAAAACTTAAATCTGGGTTTATTAGAAATTCATAATCAGCTCCAAATTTAACTCCATAAGCATTAACAGAAAATTTATAATCATTATCTGACAATTTTCCTGATAAATCAAACATATCAATCCCCCCAGCAGCACTGATTCCAAGATTTGCTCTACTAAACCATAATTTTTTAGTAAATCCTAAATATACATCAAAAACATATGCGGTTCCTTTTGTATCATCATTAAATGCAGCCAAACCTACTCCAAAACCAATACCAAGATCTAAGAATGTCTGGCTAACCCCAATAATAGGTGCAAGGTTGTAAGCAAAAGTAAGATTCGCTTCAGCTGCTTTTGTAAGATCCTCTTTAAGAATATTTAATGTATCTCCTGTATCTTCTTGTGGAATTTTGATTCCTGTAATAAAACCTGCTTTAATTTGCATATCTATACCTAATCTTGGATGCTCCATAACTATACCACCTATGTCCTGTTTTCGTCCAAGAAGTTGAACAGCTATTGTATAATTTGTTGGGTCTTTAATATTTTTACCAGTTTTAATTACACGGACGAAACCAACCCGTTTTGCAATTTCATTTCCTTCTTTATCCTCTTCAAATTCCATAAGATTGAAACCATCATCAAGATGGACTCCTTCAAGAAAACCAAGTGGGAATGAATATTTTCTGCCAATAACCTCAACAACTTGAGCTTGCAGTTTAAAAGCATTAATTTTTTTTGTTTTTACTCCAAGATTTTTTGCCCATGCGAGAACTGCATCATGCTGAGCATATTGTTCTTCAGTTGTTTCAAATACCTCCTTGCCAAAACGATATTTTTTAAAGCTCTTTGAACCACTTGTGGCGGAACCGAATCCCTTGGTTGTTACAGCAAGAATCTTTTTTACTGAAGTATTGCCATCTTTGTCAACTTTGACCTGATACCACAAGAGTCCTCCAGCAATATTTACATTGATAGTCTTTTCCTTAACCTTTTTTTTCATAGAAGTGATATAGGGCAGGTAAATATAAGCTGAGTTCATTAATGCTTCTAATTCTTTAACGGTCAATCCTAAGGATTTAGCTTTTGTCGCAGCAAAAGTTTGCCACGCTGCTTCATCTTTAAGAGCTAATCCTCTATTTTTCTTCACATCAGGTGAATTAAGAATATCAACAATCTCTTTCACTACTGTATTTTCTAGAATTGTACCTATTTTATCAGGAGTAATTTCAGTTAAAGCATTGGCTTGTTTACGAAAACTTGTTAGTAACTTTTCTGGCAAAATATTATAATCAAATCTATCAACTTCAACATAGTAATCAATCATCTTATCAAAAAAACCATAATCGAATTTCACTCCTTGCAAAGCACCTGGTTTAATCCAGACAGTTTCCACTGAGCTAATAGATTTTCTTTGATACTTACCCTGCTGTGCAAAAAGGCTACTTAGATTAATTGAAAACAAAACAAAAAAACAAAAAAATAAAATCGTTTTCTTCATTATTTCTTCCTTTTTCAATGTGGTCTTATGCCTAATATCTAAAATAAACTATTATCAAAGCATATTATTAAGTAATTAATAAATTGAAAATAATACACTTATATCAAATACATAAAAATTTTTATCTGGATTTTTTATATATTTTGTCAAGAAAAACATAAATTAATACCCTTTATCTTGACAATTAATATCAATTTTCTTCTAATTTGAGTTATAATTAGTTCATCAAAAAAATAAAAAGGAGTAAGTGATGAAAAACTTAAGCAAAGTAATGTTAATTGTTGGAATAGTAGCATTGCTTTTTGGTTGTGCATCTGCGCCAAAACCTTCTGGGAAAAAGCTATATTATCCAGATTGGTATGGTAAAACATCAGAAACAGGTGATTATGTATATGCTTATGGAGAAGCTAAGAAAGTGAATAATGTTATTGCATTTGAATCAGCAAAAGCAATGGCGTTCAATGAGGCTGCTCAATATGTAGAGAATTATGTGAAAGCAATGACCAAGGATTTCTTAAAAGAATCCGGTTCTGAAAATCCTCAAATCCTTCAATTGACAGAGCGAACTGTGAAATTGGTCTCAAAAACAAAATTCTCCGGAGTTATAGTATCAAAAAGAGAAACCATTGAAGATGATGATAGATATAGATCATTTGTCAGATTGAGTATTCCTAAAGATGAAGTAAAGAAAACTCTTGTTAATACTATTAAGAATGAGGAAGCCTTATATAATGAATTTAAGGCAACCCAATCCTTTAATGAGCTTGACAAAGAAATGGAAAAATATAACAAATAAGAAGTTGGAATAGTAGTTAACAGTTATATTTGCAATACCTATATTTGTTTATCTTCTTAAGAGGAGGAAATCTTTAAAGTAAAAAATGCAGGTAAAGTCTATATGAGACTTTACCTGCATTTTTCTTATTATCTCTAAAAATAAAAAACATATTCTCACTTTTATAATTTAGACTTCAATTAGTTTATATTCATTCACAACATCCTTTGTTTGGGAATTTGAGGATTATATGAAAAAGATAAATACAATTTTATTCCTTCTGTTTATTGTTATAGTTCAATGCTCTCAGGGCCATAAATATCAAGAAATACAATCTAATGTTATTAAAAACATTCGGGAAAATGACAAATCTTTAACACACAAATTAAATCAGAAAAAGTTATACTTTCCTAAATGGTTTTCTCAAATGCCTTTAGAACAAGATACATACTTTGCAGTGGGCATTGCCCAATATACACGAGATGATTCTCTTTATAAGCAATCTGCTAAGGAGATGGCAACTGTAACTATTTCAAGATTGATAAAATCTTATGTAGTAATAAAACAAGGAAAATCAAGGTATGAGGATGATGTTGATTATCAAGAAAAAAATATTGGCTTTGCGGTTTGTGTCTCTGCTAATCCTGATACAATGAATTTCATTTTGAATAATATTCATTTGCTTGATAATTTTAGATTTGATAATTATTTTTATGGTCTATATTGCTGTCCCAAAGTTTCAATTGATATAGATTCAACCAAAATTAAATTTGATAATAAAATTCCCGATTGGTATAAAGATGTCAATGAAGTTTACAATACTTTCTATATTTCTTATGGAAATGGAAAAGCATTAAGTCCAGTAGATGCTTGGTTAGATGCGCGAGATAATGCTATGTATAGATTATCACAAATATCAGAAATACAAGTAGAAACAAGTATGAAAGATAAACAGAAAGATAGTAGCTCTGCAATTAAAAACGCAATATTTTTAGAATCTTTGAAATTAATTAAAAATTCACAAATTCTTAAAAATGATATAATAAAAAGGTATGAAAAGGGAGATTATTATTATACTGCTTTTATTATGATGAGATGTGAAAGATAGAACATTTGTATTATCAGAAACTATGTCATTTGGTACAGGTTCCTTCGCAATTTTGTGATGCTCTGACAAATCTGGTTTGTCCATCTCTCTATGCAGTTTAAAACGAAGTCGGAATTTGCATACTCAATTGAAGACAATTTCACCCTCCGTAGTCCCGACCAAATCGGGACCGCGGAGGACGGATGAGTTACTGTAACGCAAGTGTCCTTACTTGCGACCCGGTGTATTTGCATTAACAAAATAAATTTTATCTAAATGTTTGCACGATTATTCTCAACAAAGTTTGACAATATCAATCCCCTTTTCAAAGTATTATCCTTATGAAAATCCTTGTTATCCGTTTCAGCTCTCTTGGAGATGTTTTACTCACCACTCCTATTGTAAGGTCTATACGCAAAAATTATCCATCTGCAGAAATCCACTTTCTTACAAAAAAACAATTCGCTCCAATTCTTGAAAATAATCCTTATATCAATCAAATAATAAAATATGATAACAAAAATGATAGATTTATAGATATAATAAAATTTATCGCAAACAATCAATACGATTTAATCATTGATTTACAATCAAAACTAAACTCTTTCTTAATCAAATTATTCACTGGAAATTCTAAACATGTAACATATAATAAAAGGCATCTCTATAGGTGGCGCTTAACTCACAAATCATTATCAAGAAATTTAGCCCCTATTAAATCCACTGTCTCTTTATATTCCACAGCATTAGATAAATTAGGAATTAAATTAGATGAAGAGAAACTGGATATCTTTTTGCCTGAAAATCAAGACGAGATTTATTCCACATTCCGAATTCCGCATTCTGCCTTCCGCATTTCCATCTCTTCCGGTGCAACACATTTTACGAAACAATATCCGACAGATTATTATTCACGGCTTGTTGATATGATTACAGATAAATTAAATACTCAAATTATTTTATTAGGAAGTAAAAGTGAGAAAAAATTGACAGCACAAATTTCAAATGGTTGTAAGAAAAAAATATTAGACCTTGCAGGCAAAACCGATATTATGGATATGGCGGTAATTATCAAAAACTCTGACTTGTTTATCAGTGGTGATTGTGGGCCAATGCATATTGCAGCAGCTTTAAATATACCACAAATTGCAATATTTGGTCCGACACACCCCAAACTTGGTTTTGCACCAATCAATACAAATGCAGTTATTATTCAAAAGGACCTGCCCTGCCGTCCTTGTAGTTTACATGGAAGAGAAAAATGTCCGAAAACTCATTTCAAATGTATGATGGATATAAAACCCGAAGAGCTTTTTGAAAAGATAGTAGGCATTATTAAAAGAAATGATATAAAATGAGCCACAAAACCATACATTCTGCCAGAGGTATATTTACTACTGGTAGCCAACTCCGCCTTTGGGATAGAAGGCGCAAAAAAGAGGTCATTAATTTCCTTATATTTAATATAAAAAGATTTTTGTGTCCCCAATTTAATTGTGGATTTGTGGCTAAATATTCACAAGGAGTAAGATGAAGAATGCCAGACCTTTATGGAATGAGTATTTTATGAAAATTGCCGAATTAGTTTCTTCCCGGTCCACCTGTTTACGAAGAAAAGTAGGCGCAATAGTTGTAAAGAATAATCAAATAATTGCTACTGGATATAATGGGGCGCCAAAAGGTGTTCCACACTGTGAAGAGGTCGGTTGTCTGAGAGAAAAATTAAATGTTCCTGCTGGAGAAAGGCATGAGCTCTGTAGGGGAGTTCATGCGGAACAGAATGCAATCATCCAGGCGGCTGTAAATGGCAGTTCTGTAAAAAATTCTGTAATGTATTGTACCCATCAACCTTGCTCTATTTGTGCAAAAATGATTATTAATGCTGAAATTAAAACAGTTTATATTGGCGCATCATATCCGGATAAACTTGCAGAAAATATGTTTATGGATGCTGGTGTACAAATGATTTTGTATGATATTAATACCAAAGAATTAAAAAGAATCATTTAATGATCAGAGAATTATTAGAAATATTTCTATTCAGACTCTTTTATCATATCTTTGAAATTATTCCACTTTCAATTGGTTTGACCTTTGCCAGAATTATCGGTTCGCTCAATCTTTGGATTCTGAAAATCCGTGTACAAGTTGTTATTAAACAGCTCCACGAGGCATTCCCTGAAAAATCTGATAAAGATATAAAAAGAATCGCAAAAGAAACTTTCATTAATTTCAGCAAATATGCTGTCGAATTTTGCTGGTTTTCATCAAAATCTATTGAAGAAAAAAATAAATATGTTTCTTTATATGGATTTGAAAATATTAACTTGGCTTTATCTTATGGCAAGGGACTTATTTTGCTGACAGGACATTTCGGCAACTGGGAGCTTGCCGGGCAAATCATTGCACAATATACAAATAAATTATATGCAGTTGCCAAAAAACAACGAAATCTATATTTTAATAACTTTATTAACAATATACGAACAAGCAATAAAGTTCATATTATTCCTCAAAAATATGCTTTTCGTGGAATTGTCAAAGCAATAAATAATAATAATATCGTCCTGATTCTTGGGGACCAGAATGCTGGCAAAAATGGTATCTTTGTTGATTTTTTTGGCAAGCCTGCTTCAACATATCCAGGAACTGCAAAGATAGCCTTGAAATTTAGTTGCCCGATAATTTTTTCTGCCTGCCTTAAGCAGACAAACGGGAGGTCTTATTTGTTTTTTGAAAAACCAATCTTTCTAAAACAGAAAGAATCTCTTGACATAGATATAAAAAATTATACTCAAGAACTGACATTTCTACTTGAAAAATGGATAAGACAATATCCTTCACAATGGTGCTGGTTGCACAAAAGGTGGAAAACTAAGAAAAGCAATATGCAAAAAATTTCTCCAAAGAGTTGACAGTTTTTAAGATAAGATATTTTTTGGAAATCAATCATTAGTTCAAAGAAATTATGGAGGAAAACATGCTAAGACGAAGTGTCCCGATGTATCGGGACGATATATCCGGGAAAAAGTATATTATATGTTCATTAATCATCTTATTTGCTTGTGTTATTTTGAATGCACAGGAGATAACTCAATTAACAGACATTCCTACCGCTGGAATTCTCCAAAAAGGTGAGGTTGGTTTCCCTATCTCAATAAGTAAAAACGAGGGGGTCTCTTTTGGTGCAGGTGTGGGTATTATACCAAAACTAATGTTTGGAATTCAATATGGTGGCGAATACATTTTAGGCGATTCAATCCCAGACTGGCATTCATACCCTGGCGTATTTGTTAAATATCGTATATTTGATGAATCTCCCAAAATGCCAGCTATTGCAATTGGTTTTGATTCTCGTGGATATGGCTCTTTTATAAAAACTGTAATTGATTCTACTGATAATGATTCTACTGAAGTCAATCGCTATGAGATAAAATCAAAAGGTTTCTATGTTGTTGCAAGTAGAAATTTTAACTTTTTAGGAAATCTTGGTATACATTTTGGAGTAAATTACAGTACTGAAAGAGATGACAATGATGAAGATCTAAACTTCTTTGTGGGAATTGATAAAAGTATAAATCCACAGATTTCGCTTCTGACTGGATATGACTTTGCTTTTAATGACAATGGGAAAAGTGGTAACGATGAAACTTATAGCTTCGGAGAAGGAAATGGATATCTTAATGCTGCTTTACAACTGAAATGTTCTGAACACATTATCATAAAAATTCATTTCCGAGATTTATTGAATAACCAGTATAAGAATCCTGATAGAGCAATAACTATACAATACTCTACTAACTTGTAAGCGTTATATCCAAGACAAAAATGGTCAAATAATTTTTAGGGTTAAATCACTGACTAATAATAAATGACTAGTTATAAATTTCTAATATCTAATAAAATTTACAAAGCCAAATGACAAATATCAAAAAATTTAATTTATCTGCCAAGGTAGACCCCTGTCCGCCGATTTGCTTTGGCAGGCGGGCGCCTTTGGCGGAGAAGTCCGAAGTATCTACACTAGCTGGCGGTTGATTGGACATTTGTCCCGATTTGTCGGGATGATATTTTATCCCCGATTTAATCGGGGATTAGGATTTAGGAATTTTTTAATGAGATAAGATGTTAAATTTCATTTTTCAACAAACTTGTAATATCTTATGAATATTGTAAAGCATATTAAGCCGCTTTTGTTCAGCGGCTTTTTAATATTTTTTGTATTACTGTACTACAATGTATCTGCTCAAAGTTCATATTATTATTTCTCTCTTGCTGAAATTGCGATAAACAATGGAGATTATGTTAAAGCAGATTCTTTATTGCAAGAGGCTCAAAAATTAGACCCAAATTCTAAAGAAATTCTGAAAGAAAGATTAAACGCTCTTTATTATTTAGGCAAAAACAAAGAAATCATCAAATTATGCAAAAAGGCAGTAAAAAAGAATCCAGACAACCCGGTTCTCTATTTAGCACTTTCAAGTAGTTATCTAAAACTTAATGATACTAAAAAGGCAAAAAAATACCTGAACAAAGCAGAGAAATATGCGGGCGACGATGTCAATTTAATTTACAAAATTGCTATTCAGTTTGCCAAATTAAATGAAAAAGAAGAATTTATTTCACTTCTAAAAAGGATATTAGAAATTCAGCCCAATTTTATTAATGCTAATGCGTGGTTAGGGGATCATTACTTCAATCAAAAAGATTATAAAAAAGCTATAGAATACTTGGCGCGTTTGCTAAATAATGAGAAAATAATTCTTGCTACACATTCATCATTTATTAGACAGCTAATTCTATCATATTATTATACACAGAATTATAAACAAATTATAGAATTATCCAAGTCTCTGCCCTTAGAAAATCTGGGCTCTACAATTATACGAATTTTTTTCGTTTCATCTTTTAAAATTCAAGATTATCAAACAACTGTTCATTATGGAAATATGATACTTCAAAAAAATGAAAGGTTAGAGCAAAAATTTAAAGATGAAACTAACGAGATAATTGGAATAGCTGAATTTAAACTCCAGGATTTTCATAAAGCTTTTGATTGTTTCTCAAAAATTCAAAATGAAAATATTCTACTCAGAAATCTCAAAATTATATCAACAATTTCACATCTTATAGATAATGATGATTTATTAAATAGGCTGATGGTTTCTTACTCAAAAGAAGGCAATGATACACTGTTCTCCGTTTTACAAACCATAACAGCATATTTTTATGCTAAAAAGGATTCCTTAAAGCTCGCAAATAAAATCTTAGAAAAAATTAATATCACAAAATTACCAACAGAATTTTACGATGATTACATTCTAAATCTACTATCATATACTTATTTGAAGGCAAAAGATGATGTTAATACTGCCACAGAACTATTGAATAAACGCAAAGATAAAGCAAGCCCAACTTCCCTCTGGATAGGGGATTTTTATAAGAACGAAAAACAGTATGAAAAAGCAATCTTATATATTAACCAGGCTATAAACGAAGACAGTACTAACATTGCTCCGTATTTCTCTTTAGCCGCAATATATAATACAGTAAATAATGCAGAGAATGAGATAACTGTGCTTGAAAAAGCACTTCAATACTTCCCGGAAAACTCAGAACTACTGAACTGGCTGGGATATACTCTTGTTGATAATGATATTCGTTTGAATTATGCTCTTACACTTTTACAAAAAGCTGTTTCACTTGACTCCACTAATGCATATATTTGGGATAGTGTGGCATGGGCTTATTATAAACTCGGAAATTATGAAAAAGCGTTGAAGTCTATGAAATTGGTATTAGAAAAGGATGTGCAAGATACAGTTGTCCGCTATCATCTTGGAAATATTTACTTTAAACTTGGACAGATTGAATCAGCAAAAG
>JAYEOL010000005.1:11750-27694 GCA_034722995.1 Candidatus Cloacimonadota bacterium
AAAGAAGATTGAAAAGAAGGAACGCTTTGTTTTTGGAAAAATAAATACAATACTTCTCATTTCAGCACTGATAGTTATTATTATTGGTTTTATCATTGTCAATTCCGCAAAAAATTTGGGTGCGATTCTTCTTGTTATAGGCTATGCAGTGCTTGTCCCTCTTTCACTTCTGGTTAGAGAAAAAAAGTCCAGAGATAAAACTGTATCTCAAAAAAACCAGAAATGAAACGAAAAACAATTTTTACTTTGTTTCTAATATTTACATTAGTTCCTTTAATAGAGTTAGGAATTTTAATTAGAGTAGGTGGCTATATAGGTTTTTGGAATACAATTGCAATTATTATATTAACCGGAATATTGGGGGCATTTCTTGCAAGGCATCAAGGTTTCTGGGTTATTGGTGCTATCAAAAGAGATATTGCAAATGCTGTTTTCCCTGCTGATAAATTATTTGATGGAGCTTTGATTTTAGTTGGTGCAACTCTTTTAATAACACCCGGGTTGTTAACCGATATTTTGGGAATACTCTGCCTGATACCAGTTACAAGGGAAGTCTTTAAATCACAAATAAAAAAATTTGTGGAGAAAAAAATAATAACAATTCATCCCTCAAGATATACAAAATAAATCTAAAATTTTTATTTTTGCCTTTTACGGAACAGAGTTCCGTGCTACTTGCCTTTTACCTTTTGCCTTTTGCCTTCTTGACCTACGAAGCTTCAGCAAAGTAGGTTTACCTTTTACGGAACAAAGTTCCGTGCTACTTACCTTTTCTATTTATTATCCCTCCCCCAACAATATAATCTCCATCATAAAAAACAACTGATTGACCTGGTGTAATACTCAATTGTGACTCATCAAAAATAACTCTAATTTTATCTTCTTCGGGAATCATCTTGCATGAACTTTCTTCAGTCTGGTAACGAATTTTGGCATTTGCTGTAATTGTTCTATCCAATTTATCAAAATAAATCCAATTACAATTGTCAGCATACAATTCTGAACTATATAAATTTTCTTTTGGTCCTACAACAATCTCATTTGTTTTACTTTTTATCCCAACAACATAAAGAGGATGCGGTGCTGTTATCCCCAAACCTTTTCTCTGTCCAATTGTATAAAATGGAAACCCCTTATGCCTGCCAATTTTTTCCCCATTCAGATTTAGAATATCTCCTTCTACTATCCTGCTTGGAAATCTCCTTTGTAAAAATGTTTTATAATCATCATCTGGAACAAAGCAGATTTCCTGGCTTTCCTTCTGGTTTTCAACTGGCAGATTATATTTCTTTATTTTATCTAAAATTTCATTTTTTGTATATTTTGCCAGAGGAAATAATGTATGTGAAAGTTGGAATTGGTTTAATCTCCATAGAAAATAAGACTGATCTTTGGTCTTATCCACGCCTTTTTTAAGATAATAATGATTGTATTTTTGACTAAATTCAATATCTGCGTAATGTCCAGTAGCAAGATGTGTTGCTCCTAATTCTAACACTCTATCCAGTAATAATCCCCATTTTATTCTCTTATTACATAAAACACAAGGATTTGGGGTCATACCATTAAGATAATTTTTACAAAAATTTTCTATAACAATTTTTTCAAACTGATTTTCAGCACTGATAAAGATATGTGGAATTTTTAGGGCATCACAAATCTGCTTCACTTCCGTGAAAGTATCTTCTTTATTTTTAAGACTGTTTTCTTTGGCAGGATGGTGATGACAATACATCTTCAAGGTTACTCCAAAAATATCATAACCCTGTTCTTTTAATGTAATTGCAGCAAAGGTGCTGTCCAGACCTCCACTCATTGCGATTGCTGTTTTCTTTTTCATTTTTTTTTGAATGAAAAAACATTTAAAAATTTGCGTCAAGTTTAACCCTCAACCCGACTCGAGTTCTTTGAACCCGAGTCGGGTTTAAAACGGTGTCTTCGTGGTTAGGAAAATTGACAAAAAAATAATACATACAAAAAGTCTTTCTATGGAATTAAAACATGAAAATATCTTTACGGTCACAGAAATAACAAAACATATTAATAATATCTTACAAAGAAATATTCCAGCTTTGTGGATAAAAGGCGAAATCTCAAATTATAAAAGGCACTCATCAGGTCATATTTATTTTACATTGAAAGATGAGCAAAGCAGTCTACTTTGTGTCTTCTTTCGGCAATACAATCAATATCTTCGTTTTGAGCCAGAAAATGGAATGGAGGTTATCTGTTTTGGACAGATAAAAGTTTATGAAAGGAGTGGACAATACCAATTATATGTAAACCAGGTTCGTCCACTTGGAATTGGTGATTTAGAGATAGCTTTTCGCAAATTAAAAGAAAAATTAGGAGATGAAGGATTGTTTGATGAGAAATGGAAAAAACCTATCCCAGAATTTCCAACCAGTATTGGTATTGTTACTTCACAAACTGGTGCTGCAATTCAAGACATAAAAAATATAATTACTCGAAGATTTCCAGTAAAAATCTTTTTATATCCAGCAAAAGTTCAAGGTTCAGAAGCAGGTAAAGAAATTGTATCCGGAATCAAAACATTTAATAAACTCAAAAATGTAGATGTAATTATTGTTGGTCGCGGTGGTGGTTCCTTAGAGGATTTATGGGCTTTCAATGAAGAGATAGTTGCACGAGCAATATTTGAATCCGAAATTCCTATCGTATCAGCTGTTGGGCATGAAGTAGATTTCACCATTTCTGACTTTGTTGCTGATTTGCGTGCTCCAACTCCTTCTGCTGCCGCAGAATTAGTTGTGCCAGATAGAGAGAGTGTCCAAAACGGAATTGATACATTTTCACAAAGACTAACTTCATTAATGCAGAATGAATTACAATATCAAAAAAGTAAATGCACAGAATTAAAACTAAGATTAGGAAAATCCCACCCGAAAAATCTATTGCAAAATTATATGCAGCAGATTGACGAATTGCAATATCGTTTAAAGGATACTCTGAAAAGATTCTCGGATTATAGATTGATTCTTGAACAACTAAAGACAAAATTTTCACAAACATTCAGAATTTCGTATATTGAAAATCCAAAGAATAACCTTCTTTATTATAAGGATAATCTAACTAAACTTATCCTAAAAAATCTATCCAACAAACATGATAAATTTTTAGACTTAACTGCAAAATTAGAAGAATTGAATCCTCTAAAAATCCTGAAAAGAGGTTATAGTATCACTAAAAAAGATAAAAAAATAATAAATAGTATAAAAAAATTATACCTTAAGGACAAAATAAGTGTACATTTTGTGGATGGTGAATGTGGATGTGAAGTAGAAGAGATAAATAAAAAGGCAAACCTACTTCGCTGAAGCTTCGTAGGTCAAGAAGGCAAGTAGCACGGAACTCTGTTCCGTAAAAGGCAAACCTACTTTGCTGAAGCTTCGTAGGTCAAGAAGGTAAAAGGTAAAAGGCAAAAATCTCAAATGACAAATTACAATCCCCGTTCCCAATTTAATTGGGAATCTCGGGGACAAACAAAAATTGTTATTTTTACTATTTTTTCTATTTTGATTTCCTATGAAATTTCATTTGCAAAATCCAGAGCTTTATGGGCAACCGCCTGGGAAATAAACTCACAAGAAAAAGTCGTTGAGGTCGTCAAATTTGCTTACACATACAATTTTGATGCAATCTTTGCTGAAATCCGTTATAGAGCTGATGCACTTTATATTCCAAATAAATCTGACACTACTTACAGTAATCCAGAAAAAAGGTCATATTTTTTAGAAGATTCTGACAATAACTTTGACCCTTTTGGATACTTACTAACTCTCTCGCATCTTTTTCATATTAAAGTATATGGTTGGATTACAACATTTGTCGTTACTCCAAATACGGTAGATAGGTTGCCTGAATCTCATATCTATTTCCAACATCCGGATTGGATTACCTGCAAAAAAGATTTTACTCCTATGAATACAAATGCACCTGCTGGTGCGTTTCTTGACCCAGGCATTGATAAGGTCAAAGATTATACAAAAAATATTATTCTTAATATTATTAGTAATTACAATCTTGATGGAATAATATTAGACTATGTTCGGTATCCATATATTGATTATGGTTATAATCCAACAGCAATTCAAAAGTTTGAAACTGATGTAAAAAATGGTTTTCAGCCTGACGACTTTTCTCTATGGAGACAAGAACAACTTACTAATTTTGTGAAGGATATCGGAACAAAAATTAAGAATGTAAAACCCGATATCACATTTGCAATTACAGTTAAACCAGAATACGATAAAGCAAAAAAATACTATTTTCAGAACTGGAAGAAATGGTTAAAGAATGATAATTTGGACTTCGTATGCCTAATGATATATACAAAGTCAGATATAGAATTTGAAAGAATTGTTGATAGAAATTTATTTGATATTAAGAAACAAAAGATTGGAATATCAATTCGTGCTTGGGATGATGAGAAAAAATATCCTGCAAAAAAAATAACCTCTAAGATTAATTTGTGTTATAAATATGGATTTGGCGATATATCTTTATTCCATTTTGGTGGAGTTGTTGAAAATGATTTTTTTGAAATTGACTATGATCAATAAAAATAATTAAATAGTATAAAAATTATGGATTGAACTTATGAGAATAGACATTTTATTAAACAAATTATGTATTGTAAAACACCGTTCTATAGCTAAAAAAGCATGTGATAAGGGATTGGTTCAGATTAATGGAATGAATGTAAAAGCATCCAAATCAGTAAAAGTTGGGGATATTATCAGAGTATCTTTGTATCCGTCCAAGCTTCCCGATGAGATCGGGGAGACTAATGAGTTTATTATGGAATTTGAAGTTACTCAAATTCCGGAAGGAAATATTAACAAATCAGATATAAATAATTACTATCATCTTGTAGTAAAGAATCAAATTTAGATGCCAATTCTTTCTCCAAATTACTGAAAAAATTTTATGTAACTCATTCGTATAAGGAAGAATAGAGGAAATAATAAGATGAAACTTGTTATTCTAAGAATCTTGATAAAGATTGGGAGTATGCCGATTATTTTTGCAAAAAAAATTTGACAAAGAATTTTTATGGACTTTCATTTTGTTCACAATGAAAAGGCAAAGTAAAGAATTGAAAATTAGATTATGCCAAGTGATTTCTCAATGCTATTTTTATCTTTCATTTGACATTTGTAATTTGTGGCTTAATAGAAAAAAAGTGGTTGCTAAAATAACAGTTAACTAATTATATGGCAACTACTTAAGTATAGGAAATTAATTAAGGAAATAAAAATAACTTAAAAAAACTCAAAATGACACCGATACATTTATTAAAAGTCAAAAAAAATAAGATGGAATGGTAATTTATGGATAAGTCTAAAATATTGCCCACAATCCACACCACTATTGGATTGAGACGAACTAATGGTCTCAAATTAAGACATGGATTATGGACAAATTTTAGACTTATCCACAAATTACTGAACGAAAAACAATAAATAATTGTCAAAACAGCAACCACTTTTTTTCTATTAGACCTAATTTGTCATTTCTAATTTTTAATTCTCCTCCCCCCCCCCCAGAAAATCCAATCGCTAAAATACGCATTTATTTTCAGACAAAAAAATATAACTTTATCCAAGACTTTATCTCGGAAAGATAAATACTTATGTTTAATTGGAGAAAATAAATTCGTTTAGTTTTGCCTTTCTACTCCGATGTTTATGAATAGGAAGGCAATAATTTAACATACCAAAAAACAAAAAAAATTATCCTCAAAAGAGGAGAAAGGTGAAGAAAATGAAAACTATAAAGTTTACTTTATTAGGATTAATATTTATTGTTTTAGTCTTCCAATCATTACTTTTTGCAGTTCCTATAGATTTGAGCACAGCAGAGGATGTAGCAGAATTTCAATTAGTGGTTAAAGAAAAAACAGACGATCATTCTATCTCTGATATAACCATATTCCAAAATGATGAAGGAGATACATTAGCTTATATTGCAAATCTTCATCCGTTAGGTTTTATTATTGTAACTACTGACATTGATATAACACCAATTTTAGCTTATTCTTTTAATAGTAATTTCATAATGGATGATGATGAGAATAATATTTTATATCATCTGGTAAAAAATGACATGGAACTAAGGTTACAAGCGATATCTGACACTACTTTTCCTAAGATACAAGAGAATAATGACTTATGGAATAAATATATTTCTGAAGATATTGATTACTTTTTAGACAGTGATTTCCAACAGTGGCCTGAAGAAGGTACAACTGTTACAAGCGGTTGGATTGAAACAACATGGACTCAAGGTGGTCCCTATAATATATTTTGTCCACTTGCCCCTAATTCTTATGTGCGTTCTGTTACAGGTTGTGCGGCAACAACTTTAGCCCAAATTGTCAATTATTATTGTGGATATATCGGAAATAAAAGATTTGATGATAATGATGATTATACTTCACTTACTTGGGGTAATGATATTATTATTGATGATGAATATTATATTTATGATTTCCCATCCTTTCCTGAGTTAAATTCATATCTAGATGATCTTAAGATTCATTATAAAGAAAATATTCTTGAAAATGAAGATATAGCATCATTAAATTTTGCATGTGGAGTCTGTCTTTATATGTATTATTCTTGCACTTTATCAACTACTTCCACACCAGCTTGCCAGGTATTATTAGAAAAATATTGTTATGATTCTGCTGAATATATTAGTGCATCTACCAACCCAACATTCTATAGCACATTAATTGCCAATATGATGGAAGGAGAACCTGCAGAATTAGTAATTGATAAACCAGGACCAGGAAATCCTCATTCAATAATCTGCGATGGTTATAATACAAATGATTTTTACCATCTTAATTTTGGCGGGGGAGCATTTTCTCCTGATTATATTCCTCTTGCATGGTACTCGTTACCTGATGGTATGCCTTCATCTTATAATAATATATGTCATGGGACATTAAATATTAAACCACCTCAGGGAACTATTGAAGGTAATGTTGTTTTGAATAGTGGGAATGGCAATATTACTGATATAAATATTTTGATAGGCAACCGAATATACCACCCAGATATAAATGGAGATTATTCAATTGAAATTCCTTCAAAGACATTACATGAACCCCCTGAAGCAGAATTATATGATATCACTGCATCATTATACGGATATATTGATTCTACAATAATTGATGTACAAGTATATCAAGATCAAACAACTCTAGATATTAGTTTTACCTTATATGAATATGAACCTGTTATAATTAATGTACCAGATGACCAACCAACTATACAAAGTGGAATTGATGCTGCAAATGATTGTGATACTGTCTTGGTGTCTGAAGGAACATATTATGAGAATATTAATTTCAATTTGAAAAGAATAACAGTTTGTTCAAAATATGTAATAGAAAATGATGAATCATATATAACAAATACAATTATTGATGGAAATCAGAATGGGCATGTAGTTGAATTTAGCAATGGAGAAGATTTAAACGCAATTTTGACTGGTTTTACAATTACAAATGGATACGCTAATGAAGGTGGTGGGGTTTATATCAAATCTTCGTCTCCCAGATTAGAACATTTGATAATTACTGAGAATTGTGCATTTAGCTTTGGTAGTGGAATTTATTGTTATAATGCAAGTCCCTGTATATCAAAAGTATCTATAGTTGATAATGAAGGAGAGAAAGGTGCAATTTCTTGTGCCCGATATTCCTATCCGATTCTAAAAAATGTAAATATCATTGATAACCATGCTTGGAGAACAGGTGGTGGTATTGATTGTAGTAATTCTGACCCGAATTTAATAAATGTCACAATTAGTGGAAATACAATTGATAATTATCAAGAAGGTGGAGGTGTTTATTGTCTTTTAAATTCTACACCAACCTTAGTAAATTGTATAATTTGGGATAATACTCAACAATCAATTTATCTTGGTGATAATTGTGATGTAATTGCAACATATTCAGATATTGAAGGTGGTTGGACTGGAGAAGGAAATGAATATATAAACCCACTCTTTGTAAACCCGGAAAATTATGACTATTCTTTATCCCAAGTAAGTCCCTGTATAGATGCTGGTAACCCTGACCCTCAATATAATGACCCGGACGACACACGAGCGGATATGGGACCATTTACTGCAAAATTGGAAAACTATACCTTTGTTACCGGTTGTGATAACTGGGTCTCATTCCCAATACTTAATCCTAATAAGACTGATGCTTATGATTTCTTTGAACCACTTATACTAAATGGAAGCCTTAGAAGAGTTAAGTATATGGATTATTACCTTTATTACGACGAGGAGACCGGTGTTTGGGTAAACGATATTGGTGATTTACGGACAGTTGATGGTTATAAGGTAGAGATGTATGAGCCTGATTCTATTTCTTTGTATGGTTATAAAGTACCACCTAACACTACAATATATCTATATGCAGAAGTTGATAAAGCTCCCTGGCCACCACCATTAGGGGATGGAAACTGGATTGGTTATTTCATTCCGGGCAGCCAGTTATGGCGGATAGCATTCTCTCAAATATGGGATAAAATAACATTTATTAAAGCCGATGACTGGTCATATATTAGTGGCTATTCTATGCCATCATCATGTACTGTTGATTATGGAAAATTATACATTGTTGGTGTTTCTGAAGATTGTAGCTTCATCTGGCAGGGTTTTGGGCAATCACCAGCAGAGCCTTATAAAAAACAGCAAACAGAAGTATTTACCTATGAAGAGGCATTTGATTATATGCCTGTATTTGTAGATAGTACAGAAGCTGTTGCTGGTATAGATGAGATAGGTGTATTCTTAGCTGACGAATGTATTGGAGCAAGTAAGGTGGAAGATTTCCCTGTATTTGTCCCCGCATACATAGAAGAAGATTCTACAGGAAATAAAGACTTTAATGAACTGACTTTTCAAGTAGCAACTTATGGTAAAGGTGGAAAAAGAAGCATCCCTGCTTTTGTATATAATGAGACTCAAAATACTTTTGTCCAAGAACCTGTTATCCTTGATGCAAAAAGTTATGCTATCGTAAGATTAGGAACAGGAGAGGGAATAGAATTTCTAAAAGAATTTGCTCTCTATCAAAACTATCCTAATCCTATCTGTAATTCTACAACCATTTCCTTTATCCCAGCACCAGGAGTAGAAAAGTCCGAAATTAAGATTTATAACATCAAGGGACAATTGGTGAAACAATTCAAAAGGCAAAAGGTAAAAATATTGAGGTTGTATGGGACGGAAAAGATGATAATGGCAATCAGTTAGCGAGTGGAATCTATGTTCTATAAGTTGATTTCTGGAGAAAAAACATTAGTTAAGAAGATGATCCTCCTTCGTTAAAACTTCGTAGGATAAATGTTGATGCGATAAATAGTAATAACACACCCCTTGCTTCGCCGAAGCTACGCGAAGGCAAGCCGTCCTCCGATTTCATCGGAGTCCACCCCTCTCAAAGGGGATTCTAAAAAATTCCCCTCTAATAAGAGGGGAAATCCTGATAAATTCCTCATAGAGGGATTTATCAGGAAGGGGTGTGTTAAAATCATATAAAACTAATCAAAGAGTAATCAATGCTAAAAAGATTAATATTATCATCCCTTTTTATTTTATTATTTTTTTCATTTTCTCTACTTTTTTCTGATACAATCATCGTAGATACAACTGGAACTGGAAATTACATTACTATACAACAAGGGATAAATGCTGCTGCTAATGGAGATACTGTATTAGTCTATCCTGGAACCTATTTTGAGAATATAAACTATAATGGCAAAAATATTACTGTTGCCAGTCTTTACTTAACTACACAAAATAATTCTTATATTGATTCAACAATAATTGATGGTAATCAAAATGGAAGTGTAGTAACTTTTAACAGTAGTGAGGATAGCACAGCAGTTCTTTCTGGATTTACTATAACTAATGGAACCGGAACAGTAGACCTTTTCAATACATATTGCGGAGGAGGTATATTTTGCAAGAACTCAAATCCAAGGATTATGAATTGTGTTATAAAAGATAACAGCGCATATAAGGGTGGTGGAATTTTTTTTAGAGGTGCTGAAGTATTTCTTAATGAAACTGTTGTCAGGGATAATACTGGTGGTGGTATTCATTGCTGGCAAAGTATTATAACTTTAAACAATGTTAATATTTTTTATAATCATTACCAATATGGAGGTGCTGGTATTGCTTTCGCTTTTCAATCAATGGGTATATTCAACTCTTTTTACAGATGCAATATTTACTTAAATTTTGGTAGCCATTCCAGTGATTTAAATGCATCATTTGATTGCCCGTTATTTGATGTGTTTTTAGACACCGCTACTGTTATATCAAATGTAAAAGACTTTATATACTTTAATAATGCTGAACAACCTACTATAGATATATTACATGGTAAGATAGAGCCGATTAATCAGGACTTATATGTATCACCTACTGGTAATGATTCAAATATTGGATTAACACCTGACGATCCATTGAAAACGATTTCCTGGGCATTAGTAAACATTGCATCTGACAGCACTCATCATAATACTATCTATTTAACAGATGGAATATATTCACCGGAAACAACAGGTGAAAGATTTCCCTTAAATATGCGGAAATATGTTTCACTAATAGGAGAATCAGAAGAAAATACTATTCTTGATGGTAATGAATTATCTAGTTTAATTACCTGTATTTTTGACGATAGTGATTTAGAAATAAAAAATTTAACGATTCAGAATGGTAACTCTCAATGTGGTGGTGGAATATACATCGCTGTAGATTCAAATCCAATATTTAAAAATATAACTATAAAAGATAACTATACTGATGTGTCAGGGGGCGGGATCCATTGTTATAGTAACTGTAATCCTATATTTGAAAATGTTACAGTTACAAACAATTCTGCTGAAGTTGGTGGAGGTGTAAAAATAGTAGAAAGTAATCCCATTTTTATAAATTGTATAATTTCTTATAACTCTGCAGATCCTACATATATTGGGACAGCCGGCATTTCTTGTACTAACGAATCTTCATCAATACTAATTAATACTTTACTTATTAAAAATTCTGGAAATGAAACTGCTGGTATATTTTTAGGAACAAATTGTTATTCTACTTCAGTAAACAATTCATTCGTAGACAATAATGGTAATAATACCATCTATTTACGAGAAAATGGGAATATAGAATTGGTGAATTCTATTCTTTGGGATAATACTAACAAAGAGATATACTTTTATCATAATTATGACCCTAACTATGCTGAAATCTCTTACACTGACATTAAGAATGGTGAATCTGGAATAAATACTAACGGGAATGGCACATACTATTGGGGTCCCGGGAATATAAATCAAGCTCCTCTTTTTGTAGATTCACTCAACGATAACTATCAATTACTTCAAGGTTCACCCTGCATAGATGCTGGCACTCCGGATACAACTGGTCTAAACCTTCCACTAACTGATTTAGCAGGCAATCCAAGAATATACAACGGAAGAATAGATATAGGAGCGTATGAATGGCAAGGTGGTCCTGGAATAGATGAACCTGATACATCATTTATAAACAAATTATACCTTTTCCAGAATAAGCCAAATCCGTTCAGTTCATCTACAACAATAACATTTATCTCCGCAGATTATGAGAGATTAAAAGATTATAAATTATCCATCTATAATGCAAGAGGACAACTCATAAGAACATACAATGGCAAGAGAGATAATTTCTGGGTTAAAACAGATATAGTGTGGGATGGAACGGATGAGGATGGAAAGAAAGTAAGTCCTGGTATGTATTTCTATAAATTAGAATATGGCTTTAATGCTATAACACGAAAAATGTTACTAGTAAAATAATGTGATAGAATTTACGAAGATCGTCCTATAAAAATAAAGAAGTAATGGTCACTTCATAAAAATAATTATACAATTATCTGTTCAACTCATCAAAAGTATCCATATATTTTTTAAGAATATTAGCTCTACTGTGGTGTCGCAATCTTTCTTTTGCCTTTTCTTCAATCTGGCGGACTCTTTCTCTGGTAATGTCAAAGATATGTCCAACCTCTTCCAGAGTCCGTGGCGTTGCATCTCCAATACCAAATCGGAGTTTAATAACCCTTCTTTCACGCTTGCTCAGGGTTGACAAAACAGATTCTACTTGCTTTCTGAGAAGAGTCCTCTCTGCAATTTTCTCTGGAGAAATCATAGTATCGTCTTCAATAAAATCACTTAAAGTCGTATCTCCTTCCTCATCACCAACAGGTTTATCAAGCGAGACAGGTCGCCTTGATACATTAATAATACTTTTGACCTTTTCGACCGGTAGGTCTAATTTCTGAGCAATTTCTTCTGGATAAGGTTCTCTTCCCAAAGATTGCACAAGCGAGTTATGTGCTCTTGCAACTTTATTAATAGCTTCTGCCATATGCACAGGCACTCGGATTGTGCGAGACTGGTCAGCAATTCCCTTTGTTATTGACTGTCTAATCCACCAGGTAGCATAAGTAGAAAATTTATATCCTTTGTGATAATCATACTTTTCAACAGCTTTTATCAAACCTATATTCCCCTCTTGTATTAAATCTAAGAAGCTAAGTCCCCGATTATTATACTTTTTTGCAATACTAATAACGAGTCTGACATTAGCCTTAATCATATCATTTTTTGCAATCTCTTTCTTGCGAGTAGCAGTTTTAATATCATTCGTTAGTTTCTTTAATTCATCTGCAGTCATCCTTGTTTCTAATTCAACACGACGAATCTTACGGCGATTGTTCTTAATTTTTTTAAGAGCATCAATAAAGATATTGGGGTCTAAACCTGTAGTTTCTGCCACTTCATTAAAATCTTTCTTGCTTTTTTCTGCTCTTCTGCCAAGTGTACAGATTTTTGCCGGAGTATAATTTTTGATATTGCTCACAAAATTAATACGGTTTACACTGATGGATATTCTACCTAACAGACTGTTTATCCGATAAATTAACCTTTGAATTAAAGAATTAGTGAAATAGATATCTTCAAACAAATTCAGAATCTTTTCTCGGCTTTCTTGAATTTTCTCGCCTACTGTTTGAGTCTTGGAAAGCTTTTTAGTTGGTTTCTTATTAATAATTTTCGCAATTTCATCAGAATAGACTAATGCCTCTTTAGTTTTCCTTTCTAACTCATTTATCAGCCTTTCATTATTTTCTTTATCAAACCAACTTCCAAATTCAATCTTGAGTATATGGTCAATTTTCATTTTGCCTTCACGGTAATGTTTAACTACATTTTGAAATTCCTTGAAGCTACTTGCACATAGTAGAGTCATACGATTAATTCGTTTCTGTGCATTCTCAATTCTCTGAGCAATTCCTGTCTCTCCTTCAGGTGTAAGCAATGGAACTTTACCCATATCTTTTAGATACATACGAACAGGGTCATCAAAATATCGTATCTTTAAAGGGATAGGCTTGGTTTTGTAAGCCCTTTTTTGTTTGCGAATCCTACCCTTTATTGTCTTATCAACTATCTCAAGACCGCTATCCTTTAACTCACTAAAGATATCATCAATTTTATCCAAAAATATTGGATTGTCAGGCAGCATTTTATTAATCTCATCATAAGTAACATACCCACGGTCAGAACCTTTACGCTTTAATTCTTCAATAAATTGACTGATTGTCTTCATAAAGTCTCCTGAACTTTACAATAGTTTCCAAAAACAGATAAAAAAGCTTGCTCAACTTTCTTATATTATGCGTTTAACTTAATAATTTTCTTACCACCCCACCTTTTAGTTGATGGATTTTTTTTTGTATTACTTTTTTTTCTCGTAGTTTCTCAAAATTATCCGGATGTTCAATAATTTCTTGATTAATCTTTTGCAGGTCTAAACTTAATTTTCTAATTTGCAATCCATTAAGTAATTTATGTAGAACAGTTTTTGAAAATTCTCCATCAAAAAACATAATGTCCGAAACAAAATCAACTTCATCAGGGGCAAAATAGTCTAATAATTTTGAGCTCTGGGCTGTAAATTGAATTAGATTGTCCTGTTTTTTAATTATAGAAACCAATTTTTTAAATATTGGATGAGTAAAATACTCCTGTTCAAGAAAAGGCACAGCATCTGCACATTCTTCGGGAAATTTTACAACCATTTTCAACAACTCTTTTTCACCAAGTCCACCAACTTGCGGATTGGCTTTCAAGGAAGCATATCTTTTAAAAGATTTAGTTAGACGCCTATTTATTGATTTAACAATATTTGTTTCGCTAATTCTAAATAAAGCGGAACCCTCCTGTATGTACATTTCCCTTTGGACAGGATCCTGGATAAGCATCAAATTATCAATCAATTCATCAATTGCATCTTCTTTATTTTCAAGACTTTTATCTGCATTTTTGTAAACTTTTATAAATTGATAAAAACTAAGCGCTTTATCAATTTCTTCTTGTAACTTCTCTGCCCCAAATTCATCAAGAAAAGAATCAGGGTCGTAATTTTCAGGTAGCATGATAATTTTTGGGAAAAGACTATTTTCCAAACATACCTTTATAGCACGAGCACTTGCCTTATATCCAGCTTCGTCTCCATCATATAAAATATAAACATTTTTGGTGTATCTCGCAAGTAATTTTATTTGATTTTCCGTAAGAGCAGTTCCCAAGCTTGCAACAACATTGCTAAAGCCGTATTGATAGACCTTTAGTAAATCGGTATTCCCTTCAACAAGTAGAGCGGATTTTTTTTGTGTTATAAAATGTTTTGTCTGAAATAATCCATAAAGATGATACCTTTTTTTGTAAATGAGATTTTCAGGTGAGTTAAGGTATTTTGCTCCTCTGTCATCTTCTTCTTTATAAATCCTACCTCCAAAAGCAATTACCTTGCCATCAGAAGAAAAAATAGGAAACATTATGCGGCTGTAAAATTTATCATACACTTTTCCTTGCCGTTCAGTAAATAGCCCGCTTTTGGAAAAACTCTTTTGCCCAAAATGTTTCTTTTTAAGATAATTTGATAAGTCATCCCATCTATCTGATGCCAGACCTATCTGGAAGGTTTTGATGGTTTCATCAGAAATCTGGCGGGAATGAAGATATTCAAGAGCTAATTTGCCTGCTTTTAATAGATTATCTCTATAATATTGATTGGCAATTTTGTATATCTCATACAGTTCATTGTAAAGTGTTTGTTTTTCAGCAGATATTTCTTTTTGTGGAAGTTTGATGCCAGCCCTTTGTGCAAGTTTTTGAACTGCCTCATTGAAATTTATCTTTTCATATTCCATTAGGAAAGTGAATACATTCCCACCCTTTCCACAGCCAAAGCATTTGAAAATCTGTTTGGATGGGCTTACCATAAAAGAAGGGGTCTTTTCGTTATGAAATGGGCATCTGCATTTGTAGTTAGCTCCACTTCTTTTTAATGGTAAGTATTCGCCGATGACTTCTACAATATTGTTTGCAGAACGCACATCATCAATTATTCTTTGGTCATATCGCATATATAAATTCTCCAGTTCCAACCTCAAGCTGAGGCTTGGAAACGAGACAGAATAAATTTAGATTACATCTTACATATTTATGAAACTAATAACTCTTCGGCGGTCGTATTCTTTTACCTAATTTTTCTAAATCCAATTGTTTTATCTGGTTGTATATTTTGTCAACTTCTGCTTCTAATTCACTGACAGAAATATTTCTACTTGCGACAATCTCTTTTACATATTTTTCAGTCTTTTGGTAATTGCTTCTGAATTTTTTATTTATATCTTTCCACGGAATATCTTTTAATGCCTCAGCAAATTTCGATTCATATTCAATAATACCTTTCACAAGAAGAAATGCTATGGACGGATAGCCCAGATAGCCAGCCCAATAGGATGCATTATCATTTGCCATTATGGCATTATTTTC